>NZ_AZAJ01000001.1:2400000-2700000 GCF_000504205.1 Methanolobus tindarius DSM 2278
TTATTCAAAGTTTTGTGCATTTTTGTGTGGTTACTGGTATTGGTGAGCATAGGATTCTCAAATATATTTCTACGCTGAAATGCATAGCAATCAGCATTCAAACCGATTTTGATAAAGTTGACCTTGAATGTCTTCAGTCATATGTTGCAACCCTTGAGCAATCGGATTATAGTGAGCATACAAAGCACGATTACAAGGTCACCATCAAGAAATTCTATAGATGGCACTACGATGACGAAAACCCTAAACTCATCAAATGGATAAAAGCTAGAATCAACACTAAGCGGTGTAAATCGCCGGAAGCAGTTCTGAATGAACCAGAAGTACTTCAACTCATAGATATATCATCAAATCGTCGTGATAAGGCTCTTATCGCTCTTCTGTGGGACATTGGAGGGCGTATTGGAGAGATTGGTACATTGCTAATTAAGCATGTTCTTTTTGATGATATGGGGGCTGTCATTCATGTCAACGGTAAAACGGGTCCTAGAAGGGTGCGAGCAGTATTCTCCGTTCAGTATCTCAAGGAATGGATTTCCGAGCATCCCGGTAAAGATGACCCGGAGGCTCCACTGTGGATTAAATTAAATTCTGGTAGTAAAGTTGTTATGCTTCAGTACGGTGCCATCAGGATGCAACTAATTAAAATTGCTAAACGAGCAGGCACAAATAAACGAATTCATGCACATCTATTCAGACATAGCCGGGCCACTCATATGGCGAATTATCTAACAGAATTTCAGATGTGCCAATATTTTGGATGGACCCTTGGCTCTGACATGCCAGCTACGTATGTTCACCTGTCAGGTCGTGACGTGGATGATGCGGTTCTTAAGGCAAATGGTGTGAAGCAAGGTGAAAGTTCCTTTATGAATGAGTATATGGGGAATTTGGATGTATCTGATATTGATGTGTTGGTGGAGCAGAAACTGAAATCGATGATGTTGAAATTATTGACTTAATCATCTTTTCTTACCATATTCAAAACTTGTTTTATTATCATGTAAAATTAGCGAAATGATATGCCGTTTTTTAACTGTACTTTTTTTCTTCTTTCATTTTTTGATAATCCGTATACCTAACAATCTCACATTAGTCTATGTAAGTTTTCTACAGAAGGATACTTTTATATATAACTTAAACAAGCAATGATGTCGACTGATATCGTTTTTGCCAAAATGTATTTATTTGAATACGAGGATTATAACATGTGATAAAATGATAAGAAGACATAACAGAACTTTTACTATTGACATAGTTCTAGATGACAAAATAAACGACATAAAAGGCAATCACAGTCGTTCTGATGTAGTAAATAAAGCCCTAGCTCACTATTTTGAAAGCATTTACAATGAAGAAAAAGTAAATAATAATTAATCCTAAAAAGATGCGTAGCCGTCGTCTTTGCCCACAACGGCTGCAAGCGAGTTGACTATATGCTAATTGATTTTGACAGATATAAACATTTTCCCATTCATGATTCTAGACTTGAGATAGCTTACAAGCTTGTGAATTCATGTAACATTGGTGATTTACTTAAAATATGCAAAACAACCAGAGCGGGAGCTACGACTTCATTATTGGTTGCACTATTAATGCTGAATCAGCCTTTTTTAGTGTTGGAGCCAACTAATAAAATTATAAAAGAAACAATCATTAAAAACGTAGCTAAACATAGTAAAAAAAATGTGCAAATAATACATGTCCCTTCAAATAAAGAATGCATCCGCAACAAACTCAAAATTGAAAATAACAAGGCTTTAGAGGCACTTCCTTACTTATTCTTGCCCACAGACTGTGGAAAGGATTGCAAATATTATAATGAATGCCCAGTGACACAAATTCTGCGAGTTGAACGTTTTGATGGCATAGCGATGACCTACGATAAACTCCTTGCACTGAAAATAAGTTCTGAGCTCTATGGAAATAAAACTTCTATAGAAATATTATCAAAAATAGAAAATGCAATCAAATTTATTTTATTGGATGAAGCTCACGAGTTGATGTATGATACAATATCAAGTTTGGAAAAGAGAAACACGCATAACCGTGCCTTTGCTGAAAATCTCTATCGCAAATTTAAAAAAATAAATGATATGAATTATAATCCAGATTTTCAGATTTTAAGACTGCTGATTTTGAATTATGCTTTACTTATAAATGAGCCTGATATTAAAAAAATAGATGATGAATTATTGCAAATGTTAAGAGATGATAAAAGACCTACATTTCAAAAACATCAATCAGCCTCTATTAAAAATCCACGTTCAAGAACTGTATTTCACTGTGCAATTAAGCCAAAAAATGAAGATGATTTAATATCAGGAGACTTCTGCAAAAATGGATTCTTTATAGGAGAACTTACCGAAAATAGATGTCAAGAAGCTTATTTTAATATTTATAACCAAATAATCCAGCTTGCTGATTACACCAAAAAATTCGATATCACGGTTGAAGATTTGACCGCTTTATGTGACATGCTGAACCTTGAAATTGAGGAAAATCTCTCTGTCCATTGTCAACAAAAAAGAAAAATAAAGATGATAGGCGATAAGCGTCTTGAGTTCTGGGAGGAGCACACTGACCTTTGTGCTGTGGACAAAAATAAAATCAGAATGCTTCAGCAATTCATTACAACAATACAAGATAAAACCAGCATACTAGTCACATCTGCAACGTTTTGTAGTTATGATTATTCCCAGCTATCACATCCTGAAAAAACTGTTCGAGAAGTCTTGTTCGGGATAAATGGAGACCCACTCAACACGAATTCTAAACTGACCATCTTCGCAGACACATACACGTTCTCAGCTACAGGGGAATATTCAGTCTACAACCGCCGGGAGGAAATCAAACAACGATGCCAAGATGTCATGGACATATATGGCGACGACGACTGTTTGATTATCTGTGCTAATAAAGAAGATTCCAAGTTGATAAAAAACCTCTTCGAAGATACTGAATACAATCCCGAGATTACTTATTACAGAGCCTCGGAAGTTATGGGTGTTGAATCTTCAAAAAGAGTTTGTATTCTCATCGGTCTCGCCCACAAACCCGGCCATGCTTTTGATGTAATGCGAGGCACTGCTAATGAAAGTCAAATTCTAAAAGAAGAATCAATGCATGCGGATGTGATGCAAGCTGCTTCCCGTGTTAAGGACCCAGCCGGACTTGAGCCATCAATTGTCTTTGCTCTCGGATGCCGGGAATATGACCTCAATAATGTGTTCAAATGGGGAATCGGAAGGGATGTTCATATTACCCAATCTGGAGGCAAAACCGTCCGCAAAGATATCGATGTAACCATCTCCGGCGATGAGATACCTCAACCTAACATCAAATACCTTCACGATTGGCAGGAAACTCTCGTTGAGAGTATACTTTGCAAAGAATCTTTGTATTCTTATGCCAAAAAATTACCATTATTATCTAATGTATATGGTACTTTTCAGGCTTATCAATACAAAATAAATTCTAAAAGTAATCTATTCGACTCATTCTTTGGACACCAAAACGTGGATACGTCTATACGAAACAGCGACGGCAGTTTCACCAAACCGGAATTGATTACAGATGAGCTTGTCTCCAAGCACTTGAGTGAAAAGATAGAACTCCACTTCAACTCACTCCAGCCTGACAACTCCGTCAATTTCGTCATGTTTGAGTCCTTCAATGAACAGGACATTCATCGCCTGAAGATTCATCTCGACAGCATGGAAATCCCCTACGTCATCGAAAAGCTGGTTCCCTATGTCAATATCTCCATTAGACCAGACCCTCTACGTGTCTGGATACTGCTTGAACCTGTTCCGGCAAGTCTTGCAAACCAGTTTGCTAAGAACCTATTGAAGCAAGCCGGGTTCAAGGTAAGAGGTGATAAAGAGATTGACTTCTATCCGAAAAAAACAAAAAGGAATCCTCGCAACAAAGGTGCACGCATTCGAATGCCATTCGGAAAGGGCTCAAAAATTCTTGTGGATGGTGAATTTGTTGATGATTTTGAGGAACTGAACTTTGGAAATCTCATACTCACCTGAAACACCACTCAATAACGTGCAGATTACTGGAAATTCTCAGGAGGGAGGTGGAATCGCTATATAATGACAATCATCTTGCTACAATCCTCTACGTTTTATTGGAAACCTGCCTGATATATTACCTAGACATTATGCCTCCAAAAAAATAAATACCCATATACCTTATAAAATTCTGGGGCAATTCTGTGACTAATCTTGTAGATGATATTTATTTAGAAGTTGTATCTGCTGTTATATCTGCTATTATCTTAGTATGTTTTAATTTTGTATATAAATATATAATAACAAAGTACCGTTTACCTGTTTTCTCATTACAAATATTGGATTCGAAAAATCATTCAAAAAATTTAGTATTAAAAGAATTAAAAGAAAACATAAATTATAATGAGTATTTTGTCCTATTTCGGGATATAAAAAACAAATCTAAACTGAAAGGTTCTAGTTCATTCACATTAATTTCAATAATTGTTTCCATAAGTGCTTATATTTACATAATTCATTATTTTGATGAATACATTGATTTCTGGAATCGTGATTTCTGGAATTTTGTTTCATATGGTTTTTTGATGTTGAATTCACTTGGACTTGCCATCACAGCATCAGGCTCTATAGTTATCCTGATATTTGTAGCAAAATTTTATCAAAAATCAAAAAGTGCTACTGAAAGGTTACGTACTTTGTCTGGATATATTCTAAATCTACTTGACGGAATCAAGCTCTATTTCTTTGTGAGTAATTTATTCCATTTGCTTCTAATAGTTTTACTAGTTAAAAATTCGGATATTTTTTACTCTCATAATCTAACTGGTTCTGTTATTGTCAGATTAATAATATCTTTCTTTTTCATTATTAGTTCACGATACTGGCTAAGCATTCTTAAAAAAGTGTATATTATTGCTGTACAAAATGAGATTAATAATCTGGTGTTAACTAATTGTCCCTCTATTAGAATCACCACACATCAAACGGAGATAGGAGGAAAAGTAAAAGATATTTTTGATGAAAAATTCATTGTACTTGATGATGGAGGCTATAAAAGCATTACAAAATGGGAGGACATAAGAGGAATACGTATCATTGAAGATGATGGAATTGGATATGGGTGATTAACTTGAAATTACTTTATTAATCTTTAATGCTTTCAAAGGATGCACTTTTTTCTTCTATAACCAATCATTCAGGACCGGTATCCGGTTTCTCAATGTATCTTTATTGATGCTGTTTTCATTATCTCAAATCTTCCGGTTACCAGATATCTTAGACGATATTTTCACCATTTGCGAAACCCCTACACCCAAGATTGGTAACTGACTTGATTGAATTGAAGATTCGATAGCCATTGATGCCGTGTTGTATTAGCACTAGCAAAAATGTTTTTAAACAGATATTTTTAACATGGTTTTATGACGAAACTGAAAATATTGCGCCTGCTTCAGCATCAGGAGATGAAACCCAAAGAACTGGCACAGGAAATCGGCTTACAAAAGGTATATTCACATATTCGCAGCTTGAAAGACATGAGTCTGATTGAGAAGCAAAACAACAAATATCGTCTGACACCCAAGGGTATTGAATACCTTGAAAAGGGTGATTTCAGCGAAATCCTGCCACCGAAACTCTATGTAGATGACCTCACAGCCTTCATGTTGAAGCATGACAGACCAATGACAGCACGAGAGCTTCATGAAGCATTGCAAGACCCAAGGACGTTGCCGGATTTCCGGGCGTGGTTGAGTCATCTGATACGAAGAAAGTATATCACAATCGACAAAACCCGGAGCGTGAGCACCTATCAAATCACAGCACGTGGAAGATTACATGGGGTTAATGGTGCTGAGTTCAGAAAACAAAGACATTGGACACGACTTTATTGAATATCCTGATACGCAAGAGGTATTCCAAGGAAGTAATAAGCTTAAAATCTATATACCAATCAGGAAATAGGCTTAAATTAGAAACAAATAAGTAATAATCAGTATTATTTGGAATCGAGTTAAAACCAAAGCTTTTGTCAGGGATGTATAGAGAATGAAATCATTCAGAGATGGAACATTAAAATGGGCTATTTTGAACTATATACTCAACCATCCTGAATGCACCAGTCAGGATATTGCAAACCATGTCCAACATAGCAGCATTAAGACTCTGCGTAGCGAAATCTATTATCTCCGCCGTTATGGTGGCTTCATTTCTGCTGACAAAAGCAGTATACCGCACCGTTTAACACTTTCGAAGTCAGGTAAAAATGAAACTCAGCAAGGTCCATATTCTGTGCAGATTAAGCGTCAGAAACGCCAAGAACGTATACTTGCGATGGTTTCTGCGATACTCAATGATGATGAAAAGTTCGCTGAAGCTGTGAATGACGAAGTGGAAAAGGAAGTCAAACAGCGTATGAAAGAGATTGAATCCGGTGTCCGGGAAGCTCCTACGATAGTTGAGACCATTGAATCGAAGACTGACACTGAACTCAGGAAAGAGATTGAGAGCAAGGACATGCGTATTCATGAGTTACAGGCCCAAATCCAACATCTCCGGCTTCACAAAGCCAATGTCCCAACCCGTGCACCACCTGTTCAGAAATCACCTGAAGAGCAGAAAGCAGATGCAGAGAGAAGGCAACGAAGAGAACAACTTTCAATGAGGTATAGAGGAATGTTGCTGGATGCTCCTTTCTTTCACCATTGGAAAGACATGTTTCCCTTCCGTATGAAGCACTTGCAACTATACAAGGAAGGAAGTGTAGAAATCATGTCACCATCAAACCCAGAGCACCGAAGGGGTCATGCACGCCGTCCATTGAATCCGGCTGAGGTCATAGGTGGAAAGTATCACATTGTCAAGATGACAAAGCAAGGAATAGTCATTGAGGGTATGGGCCTTCCGGGTGGTCAAGCTTCATTACGATGGTAATAAGAGATATGAATGTCATATAACCCATCATGACCGAAAAACCAGAAGACTCAAGACCCTTTTACACACCGGCAAATCCCGGACGTGGATTTACAGATGCTGAATGGGAGAATGCAAAAAAGATTTTGGATGAGCACCGTAAAGAATTACTCGCAATAAGCGACGATTGATATGACCAAATCCAGCAACCCAAAGCCCAAGTATGGACCGGGAAATCTTGGTGAGGAAGCAACACCGGAAGAGTTGCAAGAAATGGTTGCTGTAATCGAAAAAACCGCACCGTGGGTATTTTTAATCCCACTTGATGATGATGCTTAGTTCTTTCGATGCTGAAGAAACACGAAAAGTATCATTAATCGACATACTCTTATTTTCTCATTTGTCATAATTAGCCCTATTGTTCTCGATTTCAATACAAACATAAAATCTTTTCATTTATAAATACATTTTCATTCTGGTAAATCCGTATACCTGAGCTTGATTGTGATTTTGTCAGATACCTATATAAAGGAAATGAACTAATTTGGAATTATGACAAATGAAGGAATCCACCAAGACAACTTCCACCGAGCTGAACAAGAACTCGTTGATTTGAAGAAATATTGGCACATGCTCGCTTGGTGGGAGCGAGATATGTCACTAGACGCTGTTTTTGATTATATTTCAGACATTGAAGAGCTTCCAGAGTATGCAGCTAGATGTGCTATAATGCAGGAGGTTGCTGAGGAATTGGCATTTAAGAATGAATCCAATTATCCCTCAGATGCTGAACTTGCAGCAGACAAGGATATGAAGCTGTATTACATGGGAAAACCACGCCTCTCTCATGGTCATGCTGTAAAAATCTTGAAAGCATTCACGCCAGAACAGGTCGAAGCGATTTGTTTTGATGAACCAGAGTATACTGTTGACACTATCATTGATGCAATGTTTCGGTCTACAGCTGCGTTTTTTGCTGTAAGAAATTCAATCGGACATGTATTCCAGCCTAGCCAAACAGTTTTCAGTTAGTGGCTTTAATACCTTTGCGTAGATGGTTTTTGACCACTTTGACCCAATGCAATCTTTTTTGTTGCTTGTGACCATATACGTACCACCGCCCTCACACCTCTGGTGTTCCCCGTTCCTCTCCAGCTTCTCACCCGTGAGAAGCCTGCGTTTTCACTACACAAATAGAATTGGATTTTATATTTTTTTGTAATGTGTGATGTGGTGTGTTTTGTCTCAGTATCCATTATAAGGATAAAAGAAAGGAGTATGGATTTTCGACTATTTTTTTGTTCAATTGAGTAAGTTCATGTGATTAATGAGTTAACGGGCCCAACTTTCTAAAAATGGCATATAGGTTTAAATAGATATATATACATGTTGTATTAGAAAGAGGGAGAATTTATAAGTAGTAACACTTTCTAACACCAATGAGGTATTAACATGAAAATAAAATTCGGCGTAGAAACCACAATGTTACCTGTAATTAAGGGGTACGAAGGCGAATATGAAATTGAAGAAATAACGATTGTCAATGAAACAAAAATATTTGCTCAAGTAATCGACTACCTAAAAGCTGATATCAAAGATTTGATATTCACCAGTGAAAACCTTGGCATGAGACTCAGAAAAATATACCCCGAAGTCACTGAAAAGACCATCTTAAACAGGACCGGGAGTTACTTGAAGTATTTGACCACCGTTTCAGGTGAGCTTGAAGTACTGAAGACCACAGATGGAAACAAAAAACCCCTTTACCGTTTCAAAGAATAAGCCATAAGGTAGAGTATGAAGTAGGCATTCGTGCTTGATTATGATGAATAAGGTGATTTTCAATGAATAAGAAAAGTGAATTAGTAGAAACAATGTACAGAAGAAAGATATTAGAAATCCTCAAGGATGTATGTCCAGAGGGCATTAATGCAGAGGATGTTAATAACAGCAATAATGCTGACAAAGGTGTACTAAGGTCAAAGATTCGTGACACCATCAAATCAGATGGTTTAGACGATGATGGAAGGACTCATATCCCATGTAACAAAATGCTGGATGAAGGTCTACTGGTACAGGTCAAATTGAGCTATAGAGTCGGGTACAGAATGTACATCACTCCAAAGGGTGTCGGATACTTGGAATCCATGACAGAGTATGAAGTAGGCATGCCAGCTGCCTGAAAGTGACTGTAATATCACCTAAAAGTCAGTCCTTTTTCCTTATTTTTTAATCTTATTTTATGATAGCTACTGGAAGATGGTTTCCGAGAAGCTTGTGGAATTCGATAGACTCAACAAACTTCATCACTGAACATGATTATACAATCACTCTTTCTTCTGTTCTATCATCAAAATTGACATTATCCAATTTCCTTTTGATAGCCAATATATCACTTACACATTTGCTTTCTTCGCTATCAAGGTACGTATAAAAAGCATTTTCCTCATGGTCCTTTTCATAGATTGGATGATTAGGATATTTTTTCTTATAGTCTGATGTAAAACAATGAGGAATCCAATTATTTCCATCCATTACATATCTGAAAGTGGTCTTGTTCTTATATGAAATACTTCTAATTTCAACAATCCACGGACCATCTAAACCTTCTGGAAAATCATTTGTTGCAATGAATCCTCTATTATCAAATAATAATGCAAAACGACCTGTACTGTCAAATGATATTGTTTCTCGTAATATTTTTCTATTCTCTAACGACATTCATTCACCCTCAAATATTTCGTCAGTGTCATTCTTGTTCCAGTGTTCGCAATCATACACGTCAATTTCACAATGATGCATGCATTCATCCAGCCTACCCATTACTTTTCCTCTCATGAGTTCGTCTTTTTGAACCATAATCACTTTACCACACAGCATTGTGAGGGGTACTTCAATTTTGAGGAGTTCTTGAATCAAGTCGCTGGCTTCTTGGTTATTCAAGCCTTTGAGGGAAGTTCGTCCAAGATGTTGCATGAAATTCTCATAGCATTCACGGTCTTCATCCCTAGTTGCATATTCTGATGTAAGGGCCTTAATGTATACTTCTTGTTTCTCCGTTGTCATTTTCCTTCCTCTCTGTATAATAGCTCATTCAGGTAAGCCATGTTCATGCAATATTGTCATCCTCGTAAATTGATTTATGAAACTGTTTTAATTCTATGATATTTATATACTATCAACATATATTTCCTTTGAGGTATAAGGAATTTGAGGTTGAAGGATGGCAGCTAAGAGGAGAAAAAGAAAATCTGATGATGAAGAAATTGACCCGGTAGCAGTTGCAATTGCTGCTGTGATTTTTGCAGTGTATTTTGTTTACACAAAATATCTGTTACCGTTGTACGAAGCATTCATGTCATTGTCACCTGTTTACATCTTTTTGATTACCCTGATAGTTGCTGTCACAGTTCTTGTTGTTATCAACTATATCTTCAAGTATCGCAGGATGAGAGCAGAGAAAAAGAAAGAACGCCGTAAGCAGCAAATCATTGCAAGGGGTGTTGAATTTGATAATACTATCAAGTTCCTAGAAAACGAAATTAAACTTCGTTATGGTAAAAAGAAGATTGAGAAGGACTATCAACAGGATTTGGAACAAGCCATGAAGGTCTTGACCGACAGACATGGTTACAAAATCGAATATGAAAGAAGCCACTCCAAAAAACATAGGATTGATTTGGTGATAAATGACTCTATTGGTGTTGAAATGAAGGTCTATAAGGGTGGGTCACAGGTCAAAAGAGCACTACTTAGTCAAATCTCAGAGTATTCTCAGTACTGTGACAAAATTATCGGATTTGTGGTCAATGTGACCGAAGAGAGCAACGAATCTATCAAATCTGATATCGAATCTCAACTCAAGTTTCAAAAGGTTATTGACCCGAATGACTATCACATCATTGTTCACGGGGTCATCTAAAATGTTTCATTTGGCATGAGAACTTCAGTTTCGATGATTGAAAGAAGTTCAGTCTTTGAACGAAACAGTTTCACCCTGCTTAGATTATGCGTATATGATGTCAGTCAAATGATAGTAGTTAACAACTTAAAAATACGGTGACTGACATGGTTAAGTTTGAATACGCATTCGATTCTCAAGGGAAAATACACTACATCAACAATCTTTACAAAGGTCACAATCTTGGTCCATTCACATGTATCACATGTGGGGAACCTATGAAAGCTAGACCTGGAAAAGGTGTCGATAAAGGTGGAAACACCCCTCATTTTGCACATAAATCGTCATCATACAACCATGCTGATGAATCTGAATTGCATTATAATACCAAGGCATATCTATCCCTGAAACTAAATGAGATACTTGATTCCAATGACAAAAATGAATTCATAATCAACGTTTTCTGCAATGACTGTAATTCAACCAAGAGGGCATCTTTGCTTTATGGTCTTGATGATGAATCGATGAAATCATTAAAGTTAGGTAATTATTCAAATAATCTTCATGAACAGCCAACAACACACAATTTTGAATATAATTTACTCCAAGATGTCACCAGTGTGAAGCCGGAAAAGAAAGTTGACAACTTTGTACCTGATGTTTCACTATACCACGGTGAGGCTCTAATAAAGGCGATAGAAGTCGTTTACACTCATGAAGATGAAGATGTGAAAGTGCAATACTACAGGAACGAAAAGATAGATGTTGTGCGGGTTTATGTTAAAACAGATGATGACTTGAGAGACTTAGAAAATGGTATATTGGACATGATTGAAGTTGAACTGAACCGTACTGTGTGTCAGTTTAAGTCACCTATAAGCAAAGATGAGATGTCTATCAATTTGTATTTTAGAAGCATGCAGTATTACCGATACATACGGGAAATATTTGAGCCATTTTTCTCTAAAATGGATGATTACATCAATAGAGCTTTAATATCGAACAGAAAAGTGAATCTCAAGAAGATATTCAGTGATGAAAGCAAATCTAATAGCAAAACAACAAGCGATTCCGAACTTCATGAGATAAGAAAACCTGATAACAAAATAAAAAACGATTCCGAACTTTACGAGATGATACGTAAATACCGGAAAGCTCGTAGGACTGCTGCACTAACATCTTATGACGTACAAGAATTCATGGATGAAAACCCACATAGCGATATTGACCCTAAAAACGTGGATAGACTCATAAAAATGGGGAATGCATGTGGATGGGGATATTTCGTAAAAGCCATCGAGCATTATCACAAATATAAGCCATACAACAAATATTAGTGTAATTCTTATTTATAGTAGATTAAGCAGCGATAAAAAGTAGTGAAGGTGATTCTCAACATCACCATTCAATGTAAGCAGTCCCACCAGAATCCTTGCCACCTTTACAGTAACCTGTAGATTTTCCACAGTTTGTACAGTGTCTTCCATTGCGATGTAGAAGACCACTTACGATGAAAGTGTTACCACAGACCGGACACTTAAATGCTGCATTGTTTCCTATCCAGTCCTCATCTATGCTGAGGTTGTTTGGTTCTAAATATCTTTGATTCATAGTATTTTCTCCATTTTATAGTCAAGTCAATGAGCATCCTCTACGTGACACGGGTGGCAGACCCCCCCATATATCCAATATTATGCAATTGCCTGTACTTCTTAATGTTATATCAGAGCCAACGTAATTCCTTTTCAGTGATATTAATCAACAAAAATTGTGATGGTTTATTAAGTGTGATATTTTCTGCACCATAGTGCTCATAAATCATTCCATCATAACTCGATTTAATATTGTAATAGGCATCTTTATGCATACCCAAGTTAATAGTGAGTGGAATCGAATCATTTGTCACCAAGTCTCGTTTATATCCCAGCACGGGAACTTCAGTATTGTTGTAGACCATGCTGACAAATACATTTGCTCCATTTACAGATTCATTGTTTTCCTCTACTTGGATATTCAACTGACATGTATTATTGACATAATTCGCAGTACAATCTGTAAAATAAGTGTTGTTTTCAATAACGCTCACATGTCCAATTAAAAACTTAGATTTAGATGTAAAATGGGACTGATTATCTTTTGGATACCATAAATGAAAACCGGAGTCGGCAATTCTCCATCCATTATCAATCCAAACTTCGGACCATGCGTGGTCTCCACTCGAATTATCTCTTGTATTGATGAATCCTTCCATTTCCATGTGTCGATATGTTAGTCCACATCTTTCTACCATATCCTCAAAGATAATGGCACGCTCACCACAGTTTGCACTTCCTAAATAGACAAACCACTTTGAATCATGATTGTTCAATCGAAAAATTGCAGTATAGCGATTGAATCGTTTTAAATCAACATTATCACTGTTTTCCCATTCAATAATATGCTGAACAATTTCAGACTCGTTCTCTGAATACTTACATATTGTTGTACTTGTGTCATCCAAGTATGATTCCATTTGGGGTTCAATATAAAATTGATAGAAAGGACCATAATAGACAATATATGGAAAAGCAAAAACTAAAATCAGAAGTATAAATGCATTACGAAACCCTAAATAAACTCCTTGAGCTATGTCTTTTTTTGTTACCTTAAATGCGTTTTTATCTTGTGTATTATTAATTTTGTCAAGAAGATAAGCTTTAAATTCATTAAAAAGAGACATTAGTAGGTGTATAGTGCTGTTTGTATTAATACTATGTACAATTCAATAGGATGAATGTATTAATAAAATAAAGACTATTGCGTTCTTAGTACATCACTTTTTGATAAGCAAAAAGTGCCCTGTCAATTTTCCTGATATCGCACCCTGTGTCCTTCACAATTCCCTCTATTTTGGCTTTGTAAGTCCTGTATGTCCTTTTGCTGATGGTGTAACTGGTCAATAATCCAACCTCATTGAGGACATCAATAGTCCTGAAATCAACAATAGGGAACCTTCAGGCTACATGAAATGCAAAATAGTGGAAGCACTGGGATGTCAATGCCGTCTAACCAGACCAAAAGTCCGGGATTAAGTGGACCAAGAACATCGAGAACATGAGTTATAGAACTCTGACATAGGTTTATTCTACCTTTGTTTATCCTGCTTTTTGCACGTGCTGCTTTCCAATACATGATAACAATGAATGTGTCATATGATATGGTTTTCTAGATTTTGACCCGAAAGGAGTTAATTTCAGAGATATTTACTATATTGCAGTAATTTTTACACTTTTTTATATACTCTATTTTCCTAACAACTTCACAAAAACATATAAATATATTCATCAAAATATATTAGTGCATATGATGCTTATAATGTATCACCATAAGAGGTGTTAAAAATGAAAAACAATGAAAAAACAGAAATGAAATGGCGTGAAGCGACAGTCAAAGTACTATGTATGGACAAAAATGCAACAAAATTTATAGATAAATGGAATGGTAAAGACAATCCTTATGAAAATGACCGTTTTTCAAAAGAACCATGTAAAATTGAGATATTTGACACGGAATATGGAAAACGTGTATTATTTTCACATAATGCAAGTGCTTACGAAATAGCGTTCGACGACGCAATACTAGCTGTTTCACATAGAATTCATATATTTCTTCAGACGCAGTTCCTAGCTACATTAGATGTATCTTATATCGTAGAAAATGAGAGAATTGAACCCATTACATACATGTTCCATCAAAGTTTCACTGATGATGAGCTTGATACACTGACTGAACATGAACTTCTGTACACTAATGTACTCAATATGAATCATGAGGCACGTGAAAAGATGGAATGAAAAGATAAAACTGGAATTCCAAAACTAAATTTATTCCCTAATGCCAAATTTAACAAACATGGGATAACAGTCTAACACATCAACTCTCATCGAGCCCAAAATCAAATTGAAACCAAAACATATCTAGTTCGCCGGTGAGTATACTGACCTTAGTAAAGATATAACACTAAGTACAATTTCCGAACCTTCCTATGATGATAGTATGCAAAATCATCGACATTTTGAACGCTTGTGCTTTTGTTCTCTGGTCTTTTTTCTCATTCTATGCTTGTAATTATCCACGAATACTTGCTCTGAAGGGTCCATAAATAAAGATTCTTTTGACTATATATGCCTCTGAGCCAAGCACCGTGAAAGTGATGTGCATTTCATATCTCGACATATTCATAGAAAGGCAAGTATGCCCTCAAATTCTTCTTCTGTGTCAATTTCTGCCCTTTAGACTTACATTGACACGGCTGGTAAAATATCGAGGCTTCAACCATTCTTTAGAAAGTGCTTTGAATTTCAAACTGCTGTGACACTGATGGACGGTGTAGATGTTGCAGACAACGTAGATTCAAGTTCTTAGTGTACACAGCGTCTGTCACTACATGCATCATCTACAGGTGTGGATGTGGTAGTCCATAATCATCATGCACAACATATCAGCTTTAGCTATCGGATTATCTCTTAAAATTTGAATGAAAAAGGTATTTGCACCTTGTTTACAGGCTGCCCAAAAGCTTGTAATCTTTAACAGATACATAAATATAATATAGTTCTAAAAATATTATAATCATAGACTAATGATATTTTAACACTACATGTGGTTGAAAATGCCAACATGCTTTGTGGTCTAAGGAAAAATACTACCAAATTCCTGTACAAAATCTATGGGTGGACACGTGCATAAAACAATAGAATCGATTAGAAGAATTGACTTGCGTTTATTTTTAGCGTTGCTTTTGACTGGATTGTTACCAACAATATACACTACGGTACGCATATTTTTCCTTGGAAACCTTCCAAATGATTGGGGAATCAACATTGCTTCACAACTTATGTGGGTAAATCTTCTTTACGAAATATTGCAGGAATCCTTAATTCTACCACTGTACTTCATACTTGGTAAGGCAATATCAAATACTGAAGAGTTCACTAATCGCCTGAAAGGCAGCATGGTAATAGTGTTCTCAATATATCTCACACTCTCAGCATTGATATCAATATTTGCCGAACCTATGGTAGTAGCGATGGCACAAAATTCTGCATTGGTAGATGCTACAGTGTCATACATACGTCTGGAAACAATAGCATACATCTTTCTGACAATGTGGAAATTCTTGATGCTCATACTTCTCTTGATTGGAAGAGATAAACTGATTTACATCATGCTCACGGTTCAGATGATTCTTACTGTACTATTGGATACATTGTTCATCTCAGAATTTAGTTTTTCATTACAGCTAGGTGTTAATGGTATCGCAATAACCAACATTATCGTAAATATTGTTCTACTTGCAGTCTTTTTCATATTACTCAAGAAAGAAAAGAATATCAATATCTTCCAAAGGAAGAAATTGAACTTTGCTTGGGTCAAACAATGGACAACAATCGCAGGTTATTCCGGTCTTGAGACTTTGGTTCGAAACCTGGCATTTATGTATATGGTAGTTCGAATGGTAAACATCATCAATGAGCCGGGAACTTTCTGGGTCACTAATAGTTTTATCTGGGGATGGTTGCTTCTTCCAGTACTGCAACTGAGCGAGTTGATAAAAAGTGATTGTTCAAAGGATGAAGAGAACATAAAACTGAATTTCAGAGGATATGTAGGAGTCACAACAATAATAATTGCAATATGGCTTGTGACAATACCATTGTGGGAGCCGTTCATTAAAAATGTGCTAAATATGAGCAACTATGAAGTGATATCCCACTTGGTGATGATATCACTACCTTTCTACATCCTATTTGCATATAACAACATCATAGATTCAATCTTTTATGGAATAGGTAAAACAGAGTACATGTTGTTCCAATCAGTATTTGTGAATGTCACATTTTATGGTACTCTTTTCATCCTTTTCCAAAAGGGTATATACGTCCCTACATTGGAATTAATCACATTGATGTTCGCAGCAGGAATTGCAGTAGATTCATTGCTCACTTTTGTAATGTATTGGTACTTATCGAAGAAAGGTAAGATAGTACACAAGTATGAGCTGACTGTTCCATTGGTTACAGATTGAATCCCAAAAAGTTCTGAAACTGCCGAATGACTTGCAAAAAATAGTAGTGAGAGTATCATTGATACTGATACTCTGTCACTTTCCTATAAATATCGTAGGCTTCTTCAGCTGTAATACCATAGTGATTAGCAACATTCTGCTTGACTAAATCCTCATCAACAGTTGCATATGGGTCACTCAAGTCAACTTCATCCCATGCAGCATCATACGATATCTTGTAAAAGTCGTAAATTTCAAATTCTAATTCCGTAGGTTTGGTTAAAGTAGAATTTACAACTCTTTTTGTCAAGGTGAATACATATTCATAAGATGACCTATCGTTTGACCTTGCAATTTCATTCGGTACATTCCATTCTCCGTCAGGACACCAATCAACTGTACCAATGGTATAAGCATAACCAACATCAACTTCCCTATCATATGCAAATATGCATATTGCATCAATGTCAGGATTTTTGGACGTTTCATCCATAATAAGTTGAATAAAAGTTGCTTTTGCCTCCGTTTCAGATATATCAGAAGGAACCACTATCCAATACTGTTTGCGAATAGCATCCATCCTGTTGTCATCTTCAATAAATATAATTTCGTAATCCTTTGCTAAACTACTATCGTACCCTGGTATATTAGATTCAGCCGTATTTGCAGCAGCATGTGCAAGTGCTGCTTGTTCATCAGCTTCTCTTAAATCTTCTAATTCTTCTGCTGCTTTTATTGATGCCTGTGATTCTTTCTCTGCTAATTCTTCGTCAGATGTTGTTAGCAAATCAACGCATCCATAAGCAAGAAAACAGAATAAGACTAATAATATTAACCAATTATTTCTCTTATTTTTTTTCCGTTGCTGTTCACTTGGTGGATTAGCTTTTATGCTCTCAAGTTCTGTATTTAATTTTTCCATTCTATCGGTGAATGTTATTTTCTCTACCATTTTGTTACCTCGATAATTGAGGATTTCCTTTTATTAAGTAATATATAATCAAAAATTAATATATTTAGTATGCAATGCACATGTGTTGATTATAAATCCATTTAATAGTTATGGTCACTTGAAACAATGTGCAAACGTTTAACAAATTACATACAAGTCTTTTTATCATGTGAAAACGTCGTTTTTATGACAATATTTTACCCATCAAATTGAGTTCACACATTAAAGACTTGAAAGTGTCTGAATGCCTGCATATGGTTCTCAAAATGCTCACAGGCAATGTCATAAGTTCCCCACCCGCAAGCATTTCCAAGAATGATGTTCTTCAGCACTATGTCGGGAAGCAGGTCAGTTGATTGTGTTTCAATGAAGGACTGAACGTCAAGTGAGGTCAGTGCACCGGTTCTTTTGTTCTTTCGGTATTCATTGATTCGGTCATAAAGTTCATTTTCACTCTGGATGGTTGTGTCATTCATAATTGACAGTATGTTGGTAGCGTATATGCTGATACTCCAAGCAGGTTGAAAGTATTCAGCATTAGTACACTTTTGAGCTAATTAGTCTTCAAAATGGAAATCAACACACTCCTTGACTTTCATCAATTCATCAGGACTCATCATTTCAATGAAGTATCCGGTCTCCTTCAATGGAGAATCGTTCTTTCTGCAATGTGCTACACGATGACCATTTCCTATTCCATGCCTGTGCCATTCGTGACAGTAGGGGCATAAGAACATCATACCACCGTCAAGGTCTTTTCGTGGAATGCATTTGAATGTAGGGACTTTGATTACTTCTTCCCCCCTTACCATTACATTTCCAATATTCCTTGCATGCTCGTCACATGCTGTTATTGATATAGGAACACCACTAATCTCAATTGTGGCGATTTTTGAAATGAGGCTATCGCATCCTTTTTCAAGGCAGAATCCATCTGCATTAGGATTTTCAATTACCTTAGTCCATAATTCTTCTTCAAGCTCATTGGCATGTTTATCGCATAAATCAATGAAAACATCAACATCATTGAGCTTGATATTTACGTAATGAGTACTCCATTCATTGCAACCCTTTACAGAACAGGCCCCATCATTGACAGAATCATGGTCAGTAACATCCCTAAATGAGATATTTTGATTTATTTCAGTAAGCATAGTAGCAGCTCCTATCATTTTAAGGCAAAATTAGGTGGTTCTGTTCAGAACCATGCCCCTGCGTGATTGCTCTCTACAGCTACACTCCCTATCATCATGGCAATAACTAGTAGAATTACACTAAATAGAGGGGCTGAGATAAGCAAAAGCCCACCAACAAAAGCAATTCCAATTGCAATCATTCCAATTTTTCCACCCATCGCATAAGCTCCCATTACTGAACCTATGGTTAACAGTAGAGGGAATAAGGTAAACATGAAGCTAAATCCAGAATCAGGATTTAATGTTTCCATTACGGTTCTTAGTGATTCGAAAATAACTGTTTCTGGATTTACGCCTACTGCTATCCAAAAACCACTAAAGAAGCCCAATCCGATGATGAATTCTTTGAAAAATACTTCACTTTTCGTCATCAAATCACCGCCATAGTGGTTGCAGTTATGCTTTTTTCAATCTGTACCATCGACACTGAGTCGACAGGTTTATGTAGAGTTTTGTATACACACATATTTGTTAACCTATTTATTGTGTATAACAGGTTTTTTGTCGCAATTAAACCTGTTATCAGCCTTTTTCCAAAAGGTAATTTATATAAGTGGCTTTTAGCTTAATAATCGTTTTTCAAACTGCATTTGAATATCCAGTGGAGTATACCATACCAGAGAAGGAACAGACTATGAACAGACATGATAACATATAGACTTGGAGTAGGTTGGCAGTATATGCCGCTGTACCATTCATAGCATAAGTATTCACTTCATCCATCTGACAGCTTTCTACGTTTCACGTCAACACGGTCCAAAATCCCGGCCCTGACAAGCAAAACAGGGACTTTTCCATACAATGACACCTTGGGATATCTCAGGCCCGGAAATCCAACAGTATAAACATTCAAAACCACGTCATGAAGTCGATGGATGCGGGTTTTGTGGTCATGTGTTGTCATTGTATGCAGTGTAGATGGCGTGTTGTCATTGTAGTCAGCGTCCACAGCAACGACACAGACAGACTCACAGGCTCATTGATTGCGATAATATCTTAAAAACGAGAACAGCAGCATTTGTGAGTGTTGCGATGTTGATATTAAGGATGCATGATATATCAGTATTCATGACCAAGGAAAATAGAGCACAATCGGTAGTCCCGGAAGGACATAGAACCGGCGGATTACCTACCAGTGAGGAATTCGAGCGACTATTGCCGGTTGTTTTGAATGAAAACAAGGAGCTAATTGAAGCCCTTGCAAGGAAGTGATAACGTGCCAGTAGATAACGAAAGTGAGTTTAAGATTTCAACCCTTCCTCGTGGTCATGGTGCGCTGAGTCCAACTTTCATGAATACCATGAAGGGAGTTTACGAAAGTATGAAGCCCTTAATGGATGCGTTGAGGAAAGGTTACATCATCGAAGACAGGTCATTCATCCGTGGTGAAGAGCATCTTTTGCCATCGGATGAGCTTGCATGGTTGAATCAGAAGCTCATTGAACGTCATTGTTTGCCTATTATACCACGTGGCGGACTGCTGAATCGTGCTGAATTTGAGAAATTACTCCCCATTGTGATTGAAGAAAACAAAGACCTTATCGAAGCATTGTCAAAAAAGTGAATTTAGTATTGATATCACTGTTCTTTATCACATGTATTCATCATCATGGAACATGTCTTCTGCCATGCTTTCCAGTATTGATATTGTAACAGGCAGAGTTTCAGAATCAATAATCTCATTAACGTCATACAGGTGCAAAATTCCGTGTCTGGAGAAGTAGACTCCAATTTTATCTATGGTTGAGCCATCTATCTTTTCTTCCCCGATTCCGCCTATGACTCCAAGAAGGTAATAGCCCACGATTTGGTTAAAAATGTCCCTTGTCACTGATAAGTTCTTGGTGGTCTTTATGTCTATCATCATGTTATCAATGACTAAATCAGCATCAGCACCACCTACAAGGTAAGAACCTTCATTGAATATTGGGTTCAATAAACAATGCTTTTTAGCCTTGAATAGGTCGAAATCAACAATGCTGATTAGGTTTTTGAGGTCTTGGATGTCTTCAGGTTCAATCTGCATTGGAATATCATATACATCCCTTCCTGCTCTGTAATACATATCGAGGTGTGCCAGCATCAGAGACGATTTCAGTAAATCATCGGTGAGTATACCATCATTCAGGAACTGATTATATGCATTTGTTGCAAAATCAAGGTCATTCTTCGCTTTTGCGTAATACTCAACGGATTCACGCTCTTCCATTCTGGCACAGGCTCCTTCTGCAACCCATCTATCTGTGATTGCATCAGGATTGTGGTATTTCAGGTGAAATCGCATAAGATAGTCAAATGCAGTGCCAATCATAGGGGGCTTATTTGTCAGAAGTGGTGCTTTGATTTCACCGGCAATTTTACCTCTTGGCTTCTGGAATTCATCTGCAAATATTGCCTTTACGTCCTTATCCTTCAGAAAATCAGTTAAACTCATGCAGGATTATATATTTTGCAAGAATATATAATTTGTTAAAAAGTTTCACTTATAAATCTGGTAGCCGTAAACAATATGGATTATTAAAAAAGTATATCTGTCTACAAAGAATCTTTACTAACATGATAATAACAGCGAATTCAACATTTCAGGGTCTAGTATCATGGACAGATGGACATGACAGCCTATTGACTCTCTTTTTCACTGCTGTAGTTGCTGCTGCAACTGTTGTGTATGCAATATTGACTTGGAAGTTAGTTTCTGAAACAAGAAAGATGCGAAAGGTACAAACAGAACCCCATATTTCAATAATCATACAACCAAGAGAAGATACTATAGGTTTTATAGATTTGATTGTGCAAAACATTGGATTAGGACCTGCTTATGATGTTAAATTTGATATTGAACCCGATTTTGATTTGATGGTAAATAGGAAACTATCAGAAGTTGGTTTTTTCAAATATGGCTTAAAATACTTTGCACCCGATGAAAGAAGAAAACTTTTCCTGACAAGTACGTATGAAAACTATGAGGAGAAAATCAAGACAAAGATTCGAATTGTTGCAAAGTACACTAATGGAGCAGGAACTGACTATTCTTCAACATACATGATAGATTTCTCTGAAATGGAAGGAATGATTTCAGCAGGCAAACCGCCTATTTATGAAATATCGGACTCGTTGGGTAAAATACGCTCAGAACTACATGATTTCAGAATTGGTAATCCTAAATTCAGCGTCATCGCTTATTCAGAAGATGAATATGAGCAAAAGAACATCGAAAATCGAGAACGTAGAAATAAATTCAGAAATCAATCACATGTTCCTAAATGGGGCGAACGCTTACCTTTCGAGTATGAGGGTTCCATTAAAGAGGGTAATATCATAGAAGTGGGAAATGAAGAAGTCTCGATTTCATCATTACAATATTATGATTTGCTCTGTAAATTCCGTGGGAAAACAGTAAATATTGGACTTCCTGATTCTAATGATGTAATCCCCAATGACAGTCTAGGTGCTTGGCTAAGGGATAATGTGAGAAGAATACCTTTAGCAGCTTATGTAGGTCCAATACTCGTGAAAGAAGGATATGCTGAAAAAGGTGATGATGTTGCTTTCATCACTTTCAAACAAGAATATCCTACTGATAGTTAGGTATCACACAATTCAGAATTCATCTTTTTCCCTTTTTGATAAGCTGAACCTATATTGATACTAGGGATAATCGATAACATTACACATATTGATTGTAACTTATCGAATAGATTCGAATCACTTCGAAATAAATAAGTATATAAGTAACCCTTTTAGGTATGTGGGAAATAACAACATAAATGAAAGTCTAGCTCTCAACATCACAATGAACGTGGTGCTTATCACTGCAATCTCGGTCTTGATGAAGAAAGATTTCTTCGATGATGTGTTATACATTGCTGCTATAGCTGAATTCTATGGCCTGTCACTAATTTTACTGGTGTTGTTTTATGTTGCACTGGAATTGAAAGGAATAAACCATTTTGAACAGAGAATGGACTTTTACACAAAGGGTCTATTGATTAACCTTGCAGTTGCTTGTCTTGTACTAGGTGCAAGCATGTACCCGCTGGTATTGTATACAGTAGGTGGACAAGGGTTGTTTGTTTTTGCCATAACAGCCCTTGTACTCGTTAACATATCAATTCCTTTCCTAATGTTTCTCTCTGTATTGGGTAGAATCATGTATGATATCGGAACTGGGAGTGGAGAGAGGTATCTGAAAATGTCAAATGATAATCGTAAAAGAAGTTGGAATATGAATAAATATATCGGAAGAAAAAGAGGATTTGTATATACTTTTGCAACGTATCTCCTAATATTAGTGATACTTTTCTCCGCTCGTTCCATAATTCCTTTTGTTTCTGATTTATCAGATATTGCAACAATTGTGATACTCACAATAACGGCAATAATCTACTTACTTCAAAATCATCTAAATTTTAATAACCATTTAGAGTTACTTGATTCAACATATAGGATAAAGCAGCTTGAAGAACTCTACATGCCATTATACAGTGTTTCACCTGATTTCTGGAAACTTGATGTTAAGGAGATAGAGAGATTTTCATACCTTGCATCAGATGAATTAGGTCAAATGGTGCAAATGGATGATAAAGAAATCTCCCTTATTGATAAATTCATCAAATACCTCAAGTCACCGGATGATTTCACATTTCATGAGAAGAATGAAGTCTATGAAAAGGTTGCAAGTGCAATTGAGGAAGATATCAAGTTATTAAAAAAGGATTTGAATATACATTTATAAGGAAAGTAATACCCTTGTCAAATATCACCTTTTCTCTTCCAATTAAGCTGAATAGACACACAGGCATCCAGATATTGCCCTGTTCTCAAAGGATTATACACCCATTTTGTAATGCAACAGAAGGTACATTTTGTTGCATTTTATTATTAAAGTTGATTTTGCGTGTTTTTTAAAATCCAGGTACCTGAAAGCCTTTAATTTTTGAATTAAAGGGCGTAGGAAACTTTTTTAATGTAGTTGTTGCATTTTCATAACTATGTACTCGAAAGAATGGCTAAGAGTTGAGGAAATCGAAAGCATGCTTTCATTGCCTAATCTCGAAGAAAAGTATGAGATTTGGATTCTTTTGCTCTACGTTCCAGCACTGAGGGTTACCGAGGCTATTAATGTCAGAGACCGAGACCTTGACCTTGAGGGTGAATCTATTGACATATGGAAGGGAAAAGGGAAAGACGGGTATATGGAGAAAGTACCTTGTGATATTGCTACCTTGAAACGAATCAAGAGGTATTCACAGCATAATAATCTCAGACCAAACGACTACATAATGTTTAGCAACAAATCCGGCAAAGTGCACCGAAGCCATGTTTACAAGGTTGTGAACAAGATATTGCAACAGGTCAACCCGGATAAGACGATTGGAACACACACCTTCAGAAGGTCCAGAGCACAGCATCTATTGGACTCAGGACTGCCATTGGTCTATGTTTCGAAGCTGTTGAGACATAAGAACCTGTCAACCACTATGCATTACTTGAACGTCTCTGTGACCGACATACAGCGTGAAATGGAGAAAATCAGTGACCCAATGGATAAGATTAGTGCTGTGATTTGATGTAGTTTTGAGCAAAGTAAATTCACTCTATTCTCTTGAATAATATTGAATTAATTCATCAATACTCTGTGAATTTGTTGATTTAAGCAGATTGACAATTTTAATATCGAGACTTTCTGTCATGTTCATAATTTCATATCAGCACGCAATATTAAATCATGCAATAAATCAATATTATGAATAGAAAATCCGTATACCTTAGGGGGGAAAGATTTTTTGCACTTCGAAGCTGAAAGGGATGTGGCCCAAGTAGGCCACATTTATATACAAACTCAAAAGAGAGATTTGAACCCTTATTCGCCTAAGCCCCTGGAGAGATTCGAACCCTCGGCCTGCTGATTACGAATCAGCCGCTATACCGCTAAGCCACAGAGGCAAAACTGAACGACAGTATAATTCTATATAATGATTTAATAATTTCGCTTAAGCTTTACTAATATCAGCTAGAGCACTCTCACTTCAATGCAGACATTGAACTGGTGTGGAGCATAGGACCGGACGACTCGTGACTCTACAAGTTCAGTAGTTCTTCCTGCTCTTTTTGCTGCTTCATCGATAAGTTTCAGGGAACTCTCAAAAAGGTCGTCCTCTGGAGTAATATCGTAATAGTGAATAATACCGTTTGTAGCACAAAGTTTCACAGCAGCATCAAGGAAATCATTAGCATTATGGGGCAGGTTCATAATCACATGATCTGCAATACCGGCATATTTTTCAGCTTCAAGGTTCGCATCGCCTTCTATAGCTTCCACGTTTGGAACTGAATTGAGTTCAACATTGTGGCGCAGGAACTCAACAGCATACGGGTTTTTGTCAATTGCAATCACGCGAATGTTAGGGCTTTTCCTAGCGAACATAATGCTATATGGGCCAACACCTGCGAACATGTCTACAACGGTTTCGCCTTCTTTAACTTGGTCAAGGATGCGTGAACGCTCGGTTGCAAGGCGTGGTGTGAAGTAAGCTCTTTCAAGATCGATGTAAAATCGTGAACCGTATTCCTTGTGAATTGTTGATGTCCTCTCCTCCCCTGCAACAGTCCTGAACCTGCGGGTTCTGAACTCTCCCTCAACAGGACTCTGGGCTGCAAGTACGGTCTTGACGTTTTTCTTCACTTTCATTATGGCATCTGCCACTTTCTCAGGTTCAGCAACGTCATCCTCAATAAGCGCAATATCTCCGACTATTTCAAAGTGAGGTATAACGTCCAGCAGTTCTTCAAATTTAAGCTGGCCTTTCTGCTCCTCAAACTCATGCTCGGTAAGTTCAAACTCTCCGGGTAATTCCTTTAGCTCTACTTCTTCTGGTTTTCGTGTGAGTGGAAGCAAAAGGTAATCTTCTTTTGAACTAATTCGTGCGGAATTGTCCAGCAGGTCCATTTCCAGCAGTAACCTGCGTATTGGCTCGCCTTTTTTCTTCAGAACTTTAATGCAACTTCTATTCATATTATGTACCTATGATAAACCATGATCCAAACAGGACAAGGAACAGTCCGCAAGATAGCAGTACCCTTTCATAAATCTTTGGTGACATGAGTTTCTTTCCCTTGCTGAAAGATGCGGAAACAACAGTGAAATATCCAAGGTCAGCGAGCCAGTGTCCTGCCATAAACATCACAGCTGCTATCAGACCGATCTCCATTCCCCGGAGCACAAGTGCACTTCCCGCTGCCAGCCACCATATCCAGAAATAAGGATTTGATGCTGATGTGACAACTCCTGCAAGTACAGGTTTAGAGGTGCCTTTGTCGTGCTCATGCATGGAGTCTGCTGCACCTTTTGCACTTCTCATTGTCATCAGGCCAAATATCACAAGGGTGGCTCCACCAAGTAATGATATTGCCATTACAGTGCTGTCACTCACTGCTGTAATACCGTAGATTATCAGAATGCATACCATGAACTCAAGGATTGCATGACCTACAAAGATTTCGGGACCTGCTTTCCATCCTCTTTTCAGGGATGTATCTATTGTCACAAAAAGCATGGGTCCTGGTACAAGTGCACCTGTAAGTCCCAGGACAAATCCTATTGTCAGCATTTCCAGCAGTTCTAACATAGTCTACACTGCTTAAGTCAGTTAAATGTTAAAAAAGATTTGTAAAAAAGTGTATGTAACAAAGGAAGAGGTTGTACAGTCTTCCTCTGTCGACTATCAAATTATTATTTGTTTTAGAGAATAATTTCTATGTCAAGCTCTTCGGCAAGTTCCTTGTACCTGTTACGGATAGTGACTTCTGTCACACCTGCAACATCAGCGACTTCACGCTGAGTACGGCGCTCGCCACAAAGGATTGAAGCAATGTAAATTGCTGCTGCTGCCACGCCAGTTGGGCCACGGCCACTGGTAAGTTCCTTTTCGGAAGCCTGCCTGAGAATCTCCACACCCCTGGACTGTACTTCACCTTTGAGGTTAAGTCCTGAACAGAACCTTGGTACATAGTCTATTGGTGAGGTTGGCATAAGTTTCAGTGAAAGCTCTCTTGAGATGAAACGGTATGTTCTTCCAATCTCTTTCCTGCTTACTCTTGATACTTCTCCTATCTCGTCAAGCGTTCTTGGAACACTGCACTGACGGCATGCTGCATAAAGTGCTGCTGCTGCAACACCTTCAATACTTCTTCCACGGATGAGGTTCTTGTCAACTGCCTTTCTGTAAACTACAGCAGCAGTCTCACGAACAGTTCTTGGCAGACCAAGAGCTGATGCCATACGGTCAAGTTCGGACAGAGCAAACGCAAGGTTCCTTTCCGTAGCGTTACTTACCCTTATCCTACGTTGCCATTTTCTCAACCTGTAAAGCTGTGCCCTGTTCTTTGATGAAATGGATTTACCGTATGAGTCACGATTTCTCCAGTCGATCATTGTGGACAGACCTTTGTCGTGGATGGTGTAGGTCATTGGTGCACCCACACGGGAACGTTTCATCCTCTGGTCATGATCGAAAGCACGCCATTCAGGTCCTTCGTCAACAAATTCTGCGTCAACTACAAGTCCACAGTCAGAACACACGAGTTCAGCTCTCTCGTAGTCCTGTACGAGGTTGCGGCTGCCACACTCAGGACACTGAACTTTTGCTTTTTCGACTTCAGCACTCTTATCTTTCTCTTTACGTGCTTTAATCATTGCACGTATCTTCTCCCTTTCGGAAGTATCGGAATATCGTACCCTTTCTACTTCGACCATTCATTTCACCTTTAAATAATCTCTCATGAAAATATATTTGATATGTGTATCCTCAATCATTCACAGCTCACAGCATAAGTAATATATCATATAACCTGCAATCCTTCATTGAACGTATACTCGTTCATTTACAAGTCGTTCCAATCCGGAAGCTACAATTCGCTTGTCAGGCTTCAGAGTAAAATAAGGCTGATCCACTGGACCAAATATGCAGGAAACCTTTCCGATGGGTTTTATGGATTTGTCAAGAACAAAAGAGTTTATTCGCGGCAAGTCCTTCATTGACCCGGAAAACTGTTTTTCATCGCCTCTGACGACGATTTCATTCTGCTTAGAAATATGCAGGATCTGACCTAATCTTTTCATATGCTTTCGTTTATTGTATTTAGGTTTTTGTACTATATGTTCTATTCATAGTATATAAAGATATCGTAAGCATTTTAATATCAGTTTTTTTAGTACAAAAACATATCTATAATCCTCCAGATTATGCCTGAACAGAGTCAATATGCTCCTGATACAGGATTTTGATCATAGTTTGTGTTTAATGACTCCAATGTCGTTTTTATGTTCTCGTTTAAATAATTATGTGATGACTATGTCACTTAATCGCAGACCACAACCTTAAAGTTGTAAAAGAACAATTGGGGCATCGACTTAATAATAGTAATGAATGTCCATCATATTCTTATGCATGGAGGAAATTCGGTGGCAGATAACAAATTCGTATATTTTTTCGGAAACGAAGAAACTGAAGGTAAAAATAGTATGAAAGATCTGCTGGGTGGCAAAGGGGCTAACCTGGCAGAGATGGCCAATCTGGGAATCCCTGTCCCTCCAGGATTTACTATAACAACAGAAGTTTGTTTACTTTATCTTGAAAAAGGGGTTTATCCTGAAGAGGTTATAGACCAGATAAACAAAGCAATAATAAAGCTCGAAAAGGCAACTGGCAAGAAATTTGGGGACAACGAGAATCCTTTACTTCTATCTGTCAGATCCGGTGCAAGAGTATCCATGCCAGGAATGATGGACACTGTTCTGAACCTTGGTTTAAATGATGATACCGTCACAGCCCTGTCTAAGAAGACAGGTAATGAAAGGTTTGCCTATGACAGTTACCGCAGGTTCCTCACCATGTTTGGTGATGTCGTACTTGACATTGAGCATGAGAAATTCGAATCTGCTCTCAGCGCTAAGAAGAAGAACCTTGGTGTTGAACTAGACACTGATCTGAATGCAGCTGCCCTAAATGAACTTGCAGAAGAGTTCAAGGGAATTATCAGGAAGGAAACCGGAAACGATTTTCCACAGGATCCACGCGAGCAGCTTCAGATGGCAATCGATGCGGTTTTCAATTCATGGAACAACCAGCGTGCCATAACTTACAGGCGTCTTAACAACATTCCAGGTGAATGGGGTACAGCCGTTAACGTGCAGTCTATGGTTTACGGTAACATGGGCGAAACATCAGGAACCGGTGTGGCATTTACAAGGGACCCGGCAACCGGGGATAAGCGCTTCTTTGGTGAATATTTAATGAATGCACAGGGGGAGGATGTTGTTGCAGGTATAAGAACTCCGGAACCAATATCCACTCTCAGGGATAACATGCCTGATGCATACGCTCAACTTGAAGAGATCTACATGAAACTGGAAGATCACTTCAAGGACATGCAGGATATCGAATTTACCATTGAGGAAGGCAGATTATACATGCTGCAGACCCGTACTGGTAAAAGAACGGCGGCGGCGGCGTTAAAAATTGCTGTTGAAATGGTCAATGAAGGTCTCATTGACAAACGAACAGCAGTTACAAGAGTCTCCCCCGAACAGATCGATCGTCTTTTACATCCTACAATTGATTCTCAGGCCGAATATGAAGTTGTTGCAACCGGCCTTCCAGCATCCCCCGGCGCTGCTGTGGGTAAAGTCGTTTTCACCGCAGAGCATGCCGAAGAAATGGCAAAAGCCAATGAAAAAGTAATTCTGGTACGTACTGAAACTTCACCAGAGGACATTGGCGGCATGGATGCAGCACAG
Organism: Methanolobus tindarius DSM 2278; assembly: GCF_000504205.1. Lineage (NCBI taxonomy): Archaea > Methanobacteriati > Methanobacteriota > Methanomicrobia > Methanosarcinales > Methanosarcinaceae > Methanolobus > Methanolobus tindarius. Next base: position 2,429,826 of record NZ_AZAJ01000001.1, read on the forward strand.
GGAATCCTTACCGTAAGAGGTGGAATGACCTCACACGCAGCAGTAGTTGCAAGAGGTATGGGTAAGCCATGTGTTGCAGGATGTGGCTCAGTAAACATCGATATGGCAAGCTGTTCATTCTCTGTTTGTGATGTCACAATCAACGAAGGGGACTATGTGACCATTGACGGAAGTACAGGTGGTCTCATTCTCGGTGAGGTTGAGCTTGTAACTCCTGGTGTAAGCGGTGAACTTGATACGCTTCTTGCATGGGCAGATGAGGTAAGGGAAATGGGTGTCAGAACAAATGCGGACACACCTCATGACGCTCAGGTAGCAAGAGACTTCGGTGCAGAAGGTATCGGTCTTTGCAGGACAGAGCACATGTTCTTTGGAGAAGACCGTATTCCTGCAGTAAGGGAAATGATCCTTGCAGAAGATACAGAAACCAGGAAAGCAGCTCTTGAAAAGCTCCTTCCAATGCAGAAAGAGGACTTTATTGGAATCTTTAAGGTTATGGAAGGTTTCCCGGTCACAATCCGTCTTCTTGACCCACCACTTCACGAGTTCCTTCCAAAACATGATGAGATTGCAGAGAAACTTGCATCCCTTGAAACAGAAGGTGCAAGTGAATCAGAGATCGAGCGTATTCACAAGATTCTGGAACGTGTAGAGTCCATGGAAGAGACAAACCCTATGCTGGGACATCGTGGATGCCGTCTTGGAATCACCTATCCTGAAATTTATGCAATGCAGGTCAAAGCAATTATTGAGGCAGCATGTGAGCTTAAAGCAGGCGGAATGGATATAGTTCCTGAAATTATGATTCCACTTATTTCACATGTAAATGAACTCAGTTCCACAAAGAAAGACCTTGTGGAAGTTGCAGAATCTGTAATGACTGAAAAAGGCTGCAAACTTGAGTACATGGTAGGTACCATGATAGAGCTTCCAAGGGCAGCACTCACAGCAGACAAGATTGCACAGGAAGCAGAATTCTTTTCATTCGGAACTAATGATCTCACTCAGACTACATTTGGTTTCAGCAGGGATGATGCAGGCAAGTTCCTTCCGTTCTACATTGAGAACTCCATTCTTCCAGGCGATCCATTCGCAGTCCTTGATCAGGAAGGCGTTGGTGAACTTGTGAAAATAGGTATTGAGAAAGGGCGTTCCACAAGACCTGATATTAAAATTGGAATCTGTGGTGAACATGGTGGCGAACCAAGTTCTGTTAAGTTCGGATACAACATCGGACTGAACTATGTAAGCTGTTCACCTTTCCGTGTGCCAATTGCAAGACTTGCAGCAGCACAGGCAGTAATTGAAAAGCAGGATAATTAATCCTGATTTCAATTCTCTTTTTTATTTTTGTTTCAATTTCTTATTTTGCTTTTTGCGATTGCTATTATTTTTATCATTATTGTTTTTCCAGACATAGCCACAGCTATGCAAAAAAAATGAGAATAGAAAAAAAGAAGGAAAGATTAGTATGATCTTGTGATCATATAATCTGCAATTGCTTTGAGTATTGTTTTAGATTCAGAATCTTCAACAACGTTAAGAAGTTCCTTGCCCCTTGCAATGTAGTCAAGTGCAAGGTCTCTTACATAATCAATGGAACCCGCTTCCTCAAGCTGGTGCACTGCTTCATTGATTTCTTCTGTTGTAGCTTCTCCCTTGCCGAATATCTTAAGTTCAACACCCTTGTTAAGTGCATGTATGGCAATAAGGGTCTTCTTGCCTTCCATAAGGTCACTGCCTCTTACCTTACCCAGAACTTCTTCAGGAGTAGTCATGTCAATGACATCATCATAGATCTGGAATGCAATACCTATGAGCCTTCCGCATTCATAGAATGCATCTGATACTTCCTCGGGTGCTCCCCCAAGAATTGCTCCTATCTGCATGGAAGCTGCGTAGAGTACACCGGTCTTCTTCTCGATCATCTCAAGGTATTCTTCCTTTGTGACATCGTCACGGTTCTCAAACTCAACATCCATCCACTGACCTTCACAGATATCCCTGCAAGCCTTGGAAAGAATGTCAATACATTTAAGGTTGCGTTCAGGTGCTTCTGCCGGTGCATGGGTAAGTATTTCGAAAGCCTTTGAATAGAGTGTATCACCTGCAAGGATGGCTCCTGCTTCTCCCCATTTTACATGGACTGCCGGCATTCCACGACGAATATCGTCTCTGTCCATGATATCATCATGGACAAGTGTGAAATTGTGGACCAGCTCGACTGCCACTGCTGCAGGAAGAACGGTTTCAAGATCTGAACCAACAGCTTCTGCTGCAAGTATCACTGTTGCAGGGCGCAGTCTTTTACCACCTGCATCAGGGAGATATCTTGCTGCCTTGTAAAGTTCATACGGCTTGTCAATAGGAAGGTATTCCTCTATTCCTTTATCGACATGTGATGAACGTTTTTTAATCTCTTCAATAAGATCCATAAACATCCCTATTTTTATTTTACTCTTCATCTATGTAGAGCTCTTCTCCATTCCTCAGAAGGTGAAGTGTGTCACCGAGCACGTATCCGGCATCCTCTGCCATCTGGATGTACTCGCTGTGCATCTGTATAGTTCCATGTGCAGGGATAACGTGCTCTGGTTTAAGCATCCTGAGAAGTTCCCAGTGATCCTCACGGTATGCGTGCCCTGAAACATGGACATTATCGTAAATCCTGGCTCCGCGCATCTTCAATTTTGTCTCAAGAGCATAGCGGTTTGCCTGTGTCATTGGATTTGGAATAATATTTGCAGAGAAAATAATGCGGTCTCCCCTGTCAATTTTGAAAGGTGTCTCGCCTGCTGCGATTCTTCCAAGCACAGCACCTGGTTCACCCTGATGGCCTGTGACCACTGGAAGGTATTTGTTCTTGCCCTTTTCCATTATCCTTGCAAAAGCTTTGTCTATTTCCCTGCGGTTTCCGTATATTTCGACATTCTCCGGAAGTTCAATGTAACCCATCTGGTGAGCAGTTGCGATATATCTCTCCATGGAACTTCCCATAAGGACCGGGATTCTTCCCATTTCCTGAGCGAACTTGACAATGGAGTTAACACGGGCAACATGTGATGCAAAAGTAGTAACAATCATGCCGACATCGGATTCTTCCGTCTCAAGGAGTACATCTCTGAGCATGGAATGTGCGATCATCTCGGAAGGTGCTTTTCCATTGCGTCCTGCGTTTGTGCTCTCTGTAATCAATGCTATAACACCTTCTTCCCCAAGTTCCTTGAGCCTGTTAAAGTCAGGAGCTTCTCCAAGTGTCGGAGTCCTGTCAAGCTTGAAGTCACATGCATAGACGATTGATCCGCTTACGGTGTGGATTACGAGAAAAATCGTGTCTATTATACTATGCTGTGTGTTAACAAATTCAATGGAAATTTCTTTTGTAATCTCCAGTGATTCACCTGCGTCCAGAGATACGATATTGTTCTTTACTCCGAATTTTCTCTCAGACTCTATCTGATGCTTTATGAGTGTTGTTGTGTATGGGGTTCCGATTATAGGTGCAGTATACCTGTGTGCCAGCTTTGGGATAGCACCAATGTGATCAAGGTGTCCGTGTGTACAGACTATTGCACGTACATTACCGTTCACTTCTTTCATGATGGTATCATCTGGTATGGCTCCCATCTCGATAAGTTCAAGTGAATGCATTTTATCTGTTTCAACATCTTCATGTATCTGAACCCGGTCAAGACGAAGACCCATATCGACGATGATAATATCTTCGTCGATCCTGATGGCAGTCATGTTACGGCCCATTTCATTGTATCCGCCGACTGCAATAATTCCTATTTCTGTCATATATATTAACCTCTAATTATTAAATTCAATTTATTTAAATTTTCCCTGTAAATTGATGAATGTTAAACTCTCTGGAAATCCTTGTTAGTTGAGCGCAGAGCAAAGTCCTTTACATTAAAACCACGCAGTTCCAGATACTCGTGTGTCCAGCCACTGATAACTGTCGGTGCAAGATGCAGATCCTTAAGATCCCTGCATCCGCAAAGGAACATTGCAACTTCCATTTCTTTGAGCATATGTTCTATGTTTTTAACTACTGCATCCTTTCCCTGTAAGGCTGGTCCGACAAAAGGAAGGGCAGCACTTGCAACTGAAGCCCCAAGAGCGAGTGATTTTGCAATATCAAGTCCAGTTCTTAAGCCTCCGGTTGCTATTACCGGGAGTGAAACACTACATTCCACTATGCTTGGAACAGTGGGTATTCCGAAATCCCAGAATAATTCTCCAAGCATTTCAGATTCTGTGTCTTTTCTTTCCCTGGCACGATATACTTCTACTCCTGACCAGCTTGTGCCTCCGACACCGCCAACATCAATGGCAGCAACTCCCGCTTCTTTTAGTATGAATGCGTCCTCATGTGAAATGCCTGCACCGGTTTCTTTAATTATGACCGGTACTGCCAGTGAACAAATATCCTTTATTACTTCAAGAGCACCTGATGCGTCCCTGTCACCTTCTGGCTGGATTGCTTCCTGAAGGAAATTCAGGTGAACTGCAATAGCATCCGCATCTATCATTTCTATTATCTTTTCAACACCTTCAACGCCGTATTCTCTTATCTGGGCTGCACCGATGTTACCATAAACAAATGCACTGGGTGCTTTATCCCTTACAATACTGAATGATTCTTCCTGAGATGGATCTTCAATGGCAGCACGCTGACTGCCAACACCTATTCCCAGTCCGAGTTCTTCAACTGCTTCAGCAAGAGCGGCATTAACTGCGGTAGTTTCAGGATGTCCTCCTGTAATGGAGGCTATCATGAAAGGTGCGTTCATTTCCTTTTCCAGAAAACGGATCGATGTATCAATGTCATCCATGTTCATTTCGGGTAGTGCCCTGTGAACAAGCATTACATCATCAAACCCTGCTCCTGTTTTCCTTGATTCTACCGGACTTGCAGCGCATAGTTCTAGATGCTCGATCTTTCTTCTGGATGTGCTCATGATTAATACCTTTATAATATGTATATAAAATGCCTTTTTTATATAGTCCCGGCTCCTATTGCGGTACCAATATTCTTACCACTGAGGAAATCTGATATGTTTCCTGTATTGCCTGCATTAAATATATAAGAAGTGCTGTTTGACTGCTCACTTAGTTCTAAAAGCTCAAGTACTTTTCCCAGCATTCCGCCGGTAACATCGGTGTTAGCAGAACCACTGAGATATGCCTTAATTTCATCAAAATTTTCGTTGTTGATTAGGGGTATTACTCCTCCTTTGTCATCAAGCACACCTTCTTCCGCACTTCCAATTCCGATTCTTGATGCTTTCATCTGTATTGCAAGATACGGAACAATCTGATCACCGGACAGGACCGAAGTCCCAAGGTCGGTGTCCATTACCATGTCGCCATGAAGAACGGGTACAAATCCATTAGCAAGCATTTCCTCTATTTGTTCACGGAACATACTCTTTATGCGGCTGTTGCTTGATATTGCACATGCCATAGGATGTACTGGCAATGCGTTAATTCCTGCAGAGTTTAAGGTTTCAACAACCATTGTGTTGAGTTTCCTTACTGACATGTGTGTAATTATGGAACCTTCGTGGTCAAATTTACCGGTAAGTCCGAAACGTTTGACCTGCGGATGTCCGAATGATCCTGCACCATGTACAATGATAAGTTTTCCTTCAAAACCTGAGATCTCAGCTGCTATTCTTTCTATTTCACTTAATCTTGCAGTACCATCATCAGCACTTTTATCTGTGATGACACTACCGCCTATCTTCAGGATAGTAATATTATTGTTATCCATGCAATGACTCCAATCGCACGCCTTCTTTTGTATTGTTTGTAATTATGGCTTCTCCGCCGGCATTCTCAATTGCTCTTGCGATATCTTCCGCATTATTTTCTCCGGCAAGTGCAACCATGCACCCTCCTCCGCCGGCACCTGTTATTTTGGCACTGATGGCACCACTTCCACGGGCAGCATATACCAGTGAGGATAACTCTGCACTTCCAACACCAATGGCATCCAGAAGCCCTTGATTTATATTCATGAGTTTTCCAATAGTTTTGTAGTCGCCTTCAGATACCAGTTTTTCAGCCAGTATGGACATCTGTCCTATATTGTAAAGTATTGGTTCAATAACAGAAGGGAAATCGCTGCGTAGTTTTGCAACATTGCCTACAAGTTCTTTTGTAGAAGAAAATTTGTGGGTGTTACCTACAACAATAGGACAATTGATAAGATCCAGTTTTTTCCTCTGTGGAATCATTACAACGCCGCCCATGGTACTGACGTATGTATCAGTAGGACTTGCATTGCCCTGAACCATTTTTTCAATTTCATGTGCTGTTTTTGCTATGCCTTCAAGGGAAAGACCGCATTCATAAAGATGATTCAATGCCTGGATACTTGCAACAGTGACTGCTGCAGATGATCCCAGGCCCGATCCTACTGGAAGTTCTGATTCTATAATTATCCGTACACCTTTTATATCTGCAAACCTGCGCATTTTTTCGATGACATAAGAAACATAAGGATGGGTATCATGGTCAAGTCCAGTTCGTCCCAGAATAGATTCTATAATTATTTCATTTTCATCAGATTTTTCCACACTTACTTTTGTGCGAAGCTCAACAGCGCAGCAGATCGCGCTTTCTCCATATACTACTGCGTGTTCACCAAAAAGATAAACTTTTCCGGGTGCTGAGCATGTGATCATAGGTTTCCTGATCCTTTATTTACTGTTATGATCTAGTTTATGAATACAAGCCTTGACAACCTTATTCAATAGTGATTGCTGCGTATCCGACAACTCTTGATGTATCCCCGCTTACATCACCGCTGGTTGCATATTTGATAAGTGAGGCTTTGCTTGCACCCAGCTCTTTTGTAGCTGCAAGCATGGACGCTATCGGTCCAAACCCACATGCAGAAATACTCCTTTCTTCCCTGCGCCTATAAAACTCAGGAATATCCATATCCAGTATGGCTTCTATCAGGTAAGTGTCCTGTTCTTTTGCAACAGAATCCGGCTGATAGTGTGTAAAGTCACTGGATGCTATAAAAACCACTTTCTTTCCGGTAGCTTTTACTGCACGGGCAACTTCTACTCCTACTTCCATTGCAGTTTCTTCGTCCTGAAGTCCCATGCATATTGGAAGTATTGAAAAGTCATTGCCAAAACGATATTGCAAAAATGGTATCTGCACTTCTATGGAATGCTCAAAATGATGTGCAAGCTCATCAAAGTCTATTATGGATCCGGCTAGCTGCTTTCCTATTTCCCTGTCTGTTTCGATAACTCCAAGGGGAGTTGTCCAACTGTCCTGGGAAAGAGCTACTGCAGACCCATATCCTGTATGATTCGGACCAAACAGGATGTATGTATCTGCTTTTGGAAGCCGGGCATATGCATGCGCTGCCACTTCTCCGGAATAGATATATCCGGCGTGAGGTACGACAGCACCAAGGATGGGCTCCTCTGAGATGGCCACATCCTTAAAGCATCTGCTAAGTTCCTTTTTCAGACTCTTCGGATTTTGCGGGTAGAATTGACCGGCAACGGTTGTTTGTCTCATACTACTGATCACCCTATATTATTCTATAAGGGTTTTTGATTATATGTAGTATGCTTTTAACAAGTTGTCAGTTCAGACTCCTGCTTCAAAGTCTTCAAGTTCATAAGTGAACATTGAGTCATTGGACTTTGCAATCTCTCTTGCAAGCAGCCAGTAAACAAGGGAAAGTGCCTTTCTACCCTTGTTGTTTGTTGGGATTACAAGGTCAACGTTTGATGTCATGTTGTTAGTGTCACAGAGTGCGACAACAGGAATTCCTACATTTACAGTTTCCTTGATTACCTGTGCGTCACCGGTTGGGTCGGTTACGATTACTACATCAGGTTCGTAGAAGTTTTCGACCTTAGGGTTTGTAAGTGTTCCTGGTATGAATCTTCCTACCATTGACTTCGCACCGATTGCTTTTGCGAACATCTTTGCAGGGAACTGGCCATACTGTCTTGCGGAAACCACAAGTATTCTCTGTGGGTCGTAATTTGCAAGGAATGCAGCTGCAAGCTTTATTCTCTCGTCGGTTGCCTGAATATCAAGTACGTAAAGACCATCTGTTCTGACACGGTACACGAATTTCATCATGTTCTCGGTCTTCTGCTGGGTACCGATGTGTACGCCTGCTGCAAGGTACTCGTCTATAGGTACAAGGGAAGTTGTTTTCGCTTCCTCTCCTGCCTCGGTTATTGTTTCTTCAGTAGTAACTTCATTAGTTGTAGTTTCTTCAATTGAATCCATAAAATCACCTTAATAAATTTGAAAATTAAATCTCTCTCTTAACAGTAATTGGGATTACCCCAAGTTCGTATTCTCTCTTGGCAAGGAATAATGAGTTCATGCTTGGATCATCGATGAGCACCGGAGCTCCCATTGAAATCTGAAGTGCTCTCGCACCAACGATTCTTGCCTTTTCATACCTGGTGTAGTGTTCAGTAGTCAATAGATCACCTGATCAAAATACATATAGAAATATCAACAGCCCATTTATAGATAGCTACCCCTATTGCTTCCAAAAAGTGTTCCTGTATGAATAGCCATTAATGCGGTCAATGATAACCCTGATAAATAAATTTTATTCGGAATCCCTCCGAATGTGGTCATATATTGTTTCAGATCAAACCAGTATGGTTTATTGAAGGGCATGGACCACTGAGATTTTTTCTCAGTTTCCGACGTATTTTTGCGTAGCAAATACATGTGTCCCATACGTCGTATGATGGTCCAGGCAACCTTGTGGTCCCCTCTTACTGGTATGGGGCAAGTGTATCTACTAGCTCGACGTGTGAAAGGATCATCCTTCTGCAGCAGTAACGAACAACACCAAGGTCATCCAGTACAGCAGCCGCGTCTTCACCTTCAGCAACACGCTGTTTGTATTCTTCCCAAACGTTTGAGACAACTTTTCCACAGCTGAAACATCGAACTGGTAACATCTTTTCGCCTACCTGTATGATTTCTGATATTTGGCACGTGCACCTGGTCCACCAAACTTCTTGGTTTCCTTCTGCCTGGAGTCGTTTACCAGGAGATTACGGTCGTATGCCATGTAAGTATCTCTGAGGGCTGTATCATTGGTCCAGTCTACAATGCCTCTTGCAATTGCAGTTCTTGCAGCACTTGCCTGACCGATAATTCCGCCGCCTTTTACTATTACATCTATGTCCACGCTTTCAGCAGTCTCGCCTGCAAGCATAACCGCTTCTGTGATCTTGAGTTTTGCAAATTCCGGGTCAAAGATTTCCAGTGGCTTCTTGTTGATGCGCACCTTTCCGGTTCCCTTCTTCACTGTTGCGCGTGCAATAGCTGTCTTCTTTTTACCTGATGAGGTTATAACTTTAGTAGTCATTATGATCTTCCTCCTTCTTAGAACTTAGCACCGAGTTTCTTACTGAGGTCGCCGAGTTTGAGGTACTTGTTTGAACTGAGACGGTCCATGTTTGCCTCTTCAATCTTTATACATTCCTTGTTTTCGAGTTCCACTGGAATGCCAACGTATACCTTAAGGTTAGCCATTGCTGCTCTTCCCCTTGCACGTTTGTAAGGGAGCATACCTCTTACTGTTCTCTTAAGAATGCGGTCTGGTCTCTTTGGGAAATAAGGACCGAATTCAGGCTTTCCTCTTCTCAGTGTTTCATCGTACTCTCTCATTGTGGTGTACTTTGATCCAGAGATTACTGCCTTTTCAGCATTGACGATCTCGACCTTCTCACCAGCAAGCAGCTTTTTTGCAACAGTACTTGCAAGCCTGCCCATAATAAGTCCTTCTGCATCGATAATTGTCATCTTCTTCACCTACTGCAAGATCTTGATACCTGAACCCTTTGGGTTCTCTTCCATGATCTGTTCAATGGTCAGGCATTTGCCACCAACCTCTGCGATCTTGTCCATTGCAGTTGCGCTGAAGTTGTATGCAACAACGGTGACTTCCTTTTCAAGGAGTCCTGCACCAAGTACTTTTCCTGCAATAAGGACAGTTTCTCCATCCTTTGCGTACCTGTTGATCTTACTGAGGTTTACCTGTGCATAATTCTTGCCAGGTTTTTCCAGCCTCTTAGCCACATCTCTCCAGATTGCGACTTCGTTCAGGCGTGACCCTTCCTTCAGTGCTGCAATGAGCACAGGAGTACGAGGGTTTGTCTTTCTTTGGATTTTTACGTTTGTAGTCTTGCTCATAATGTTCCTCCGCAAGAGTTTGTCTCACTCACGCACGATGTGCGTTCGAACATCCGTTAGGTGTCAGTTAAGTAAGAACATAGGGTCTGTAAACTCAGACTGGTGTCTGAATAACATTAATAGTACATAAAGATTATGTGGATTTTTCCCCGGTTCTAAATACTTTATCAAAAACACGGTCATAAATAGAATCAATATTGCATCCAATTTCTCTTGCAACCAGAAGTCCTGCTACCTCTATGTCAACAAGGTCTCCAAGCTCCTCCTGCTTCTTATTGATCATTACTATAGTGTCTTTAGTATTCTTTCCGCAGCTGGCAACGATCATGGCAATAATGTCTTCTATTATTGATCTTTCCTGAAACAAAGAACCAGAAGGTTTGAATCCATGAGGTATCTCTATTTTTGAAATATCAAATGCAGGAATCAGTTCTGCCCCTTCAAACTTTAGTAAGTGTGCCCCTATTGCTTTATCCCTTATTTTAGATGCAGCGTCAGGTGCCATCCATTTCATATCAAAGGACAGCACGAATTCAAAATCCTTAATTGACAGGGATTTTTTATTATTTCTTTTGAAAGGGGTTGCTGCAACAAGCATCAGCTCGTCCATCAGGAACCTCTGCGAAGTTCATCAATAATGGTATCAGCAACTCTGCCGCATTCAGTTCTCTTCGGACCGTCTATGTGATTTATCTGCAGGACAAGCAGTTCATGCTCAAGAATGGCCCTTACAAGATAGATATCTCCCCGGAAAGGTACGCGGTTGTACTTTCCATCAAGGTAGCTGTATCTCAGGTGAATTCTGAAATCCACAATACCTTCAGGGTCAAGTGTATCAAGCACTCCTTCAACAGTATCATAATTGAGAGGCGAGAAGTCTATTCCATTTGCAACAATTTCCACACCTATCTCCCTTTTAGCCTGGATACGGTGTCCTCTCTTGGTTACTGATTCGGTAACGAACATACCGAACTTACCATCCATATTTGCCATCACTTTCACAAAAAAAGGAAGGTCCGAATGGTAGCGGTATTTTTGTTCAAACTCCACAGTCCTGTGCGGAAATCGATGATATATTCGCTTTCGCATCATTTTTAACTGCTACCATCCTTTTAGTTTATAATAATTTCTGGATTCAATTCTTATAATTTGATGAGCTTAGCATCGATAATTCCTTCAACCGCTCTCATCTCTTTCAATATACCCTCAGGTACTTCTGAATCAACATTAAGCACCATTATGGTAGTTCCTCCTATTTCAGCTCTTCCTACCTGCATACCGGATATATTAATGTCATTCTTTCCAAGTACAAGGCAGCATGGTCCGATGACATTTGGTTTGTTAACGTGTTTTGCAACAATCATATGTCCTGCCGGCACAATATCTACATGCTCTCCATTGACAATGATAATCTTTCCTTTACCACCAACAACAGTACCACCAATAGATACTTTCTCATCACCCATAGTGACTTCTATCTTTATTGTGGAGCTGAACTCTTCTGTGGTTTCGGATTTGCTTTCAATAACTTCAACTTTCCTGGACTTGGCAAGGGCGCCTGCGTTCACATAGTTTACTGCAGAACCGAGTGCAACCTGAAGCATTCCTTTAATAGCAGCCACAGTTACAGGTCTTGTATCTTTCTCAGCAATGTCGCCGTTATATGATATTGAAATCTTCTCGTAGTTTTTACCGAGGAGTTGCGCACATGCATTGCTCATTGTCTCAGCAAGCTGGATATAAGGAGCAAGCATTGTCATAAGTTCTGGTTTTACGGAAGGAATGTTAATTGCATTCTTTGCAGTTCCTCCGTTAAGTACAGCCACAACTTCTTCTGCAACGGAAACAGCCACATTTATCTGTGCTTCCTTAGTTGAAGCGCCCAGATGCGGAGTAACTATAATGTTCTTACAGTCAATAAGTGGTCCGTCAAACGGTGGTTCACTGGTGAAAACATCTATTGCTGCACCTGCTATTCTCTCACTGTTAAGAGCTTCTGCAAGAGCTTCTTCATTAATGATACCTCCACGCGCACAATTGATGATTCTTGCGTTGCTTTTCATCATGCCAAATTCTTCAGTATCGATGATATTTCTGGTATCTTTTGTAAGTGGTGTGTGAACTGTAATGAAATCAGCTTCTTTTGCGATTTCCTGAACGGACATCATCTTTACACCCATCTCCTTTGCTCTCTCATCTGAGACAAAAGGATCGTATGCAAGGATATTCATATTCATTCCCTGTGCTCTTTTGGCAACCTCAGCACCAATACGTCCAAGTCCGATTACACCAAGGGTCTTTCCATTGACTTCAACTCCCATGAATTTGCTGCGTTCCCACTTTTTGGATTTGAGGGATGCATCAGCCTGTGGCACATTCCTTGCAAGTGCCATCATCATGGCAATGGTATGCTCTGCGGCAGAAAGCATGTTACCTTCAGGCGCATTGACTACTATTATTCCCTTCTCTGTTGCTGCTTCTACATCAACATTGTCTACACCAACGCCTGCCCTGCCTACTATCTTCATCTTGTCGGCAGCCTCGATGACCTTTCTTGTAACCTGTGTTCCGCTTCTTATGACAAGCGCGTCATATTCCGGTATTTTCTCAACAAGTTCCTCTTCGGAAAGTTTTGTAATAACATCAACTGTGAAATGCTGCTGAAGTATTGTTAATCCCTGTTCTGATAATGGATCACTGACTAGTACTTTCATTTTGTCTATCTCCGCAGATAAGTGCAATAATTATTGCGCATTTTGATTTTATAGGTTTAAAGGACAAATGCAATTATATCTTTTTCTACATAATGTCCTTAAGGTTTTATTTCGTTCAAGTGACCTCAACCTATTTTAACCTACTTTGTAAATGCGCCATTTTACATATACTTGTCTCTTTAAGAATTTAAGTGCGTAATAATATAAAGAAGAATTGTAAAGAAATATGCACTTTGTGACTAAAATCAGTTCAATGTAATTAATGGTCTCTCTTTTTACTCCGTCATATTTTTTATTTGTTACTCACACTGCTTATTTTTTTAATCGGGATTAAATAGGAAGCTATATATAAAATATTCTATATTTGCCTTATGTAAGCCTAAATGCCCTTGAAAAAGAATTAAAGCATGAATTATGCTGAAATGAATTTTTCTTTCTGTAGTAGGAACGTATATGAGAAAAGACGTAAGTATAATCCTGATTTCAATATGTTTCGGTCTGACATTTTTAATTGCAGATACTTACATAGCCCATCTACTCTTTTCCGTGAATATACTGCCTTTTTCAATTGAAGAAAAAGAGACTTTTTATGACTTTTACGTCAGATCCTTTGTATTTCTTGGTTTTCTTCTTTTTGGGATGACAGTTTCAAAAATGGCTCAGAAATGTCATTTTGCAGAAAATGAACTCCTGTCCCAGTTAAGGTTTGAAAACCTTGTTGCAGAGATTTCTTCAAACTTCATTGGAAAGAAATCAGAAGATATTGATAATGCTATTAAGCAGTCACTTAAAAAAATGGCAGACTTTGCAGATGCTGATCGCAGTTATCTAATATTACTGTCCCTGGAACCGGACTCCAATGATACGGTATATCAATGGCACACTAATAATGATGACAATAGAAAAATTTACAATTACCCTGGTCGCGATTTTCCATGGTGGATGGAAAAAATGGCCAGTCCCGAGATTGTCCATATACCCGATACATCTAAATTACCACCTTCTGCCAGTAAGGAAAAAACAGTATTGCAGGAGGAATGCATAGAATCCGTACTTTCCATACCTTTACAGTCAGATGGGAAAATGATTGGTTTTCTTGGATTTGATACCATTGGGCGAAAAAAACAATGGCCACAGAATTATATAAAGCTCATGAGAGTTGTCGGGGATATTTTTATCGACAGTATCGAACGAAAAAAAGCAGAAGAATCTATACTTATGCATCGTGAAAGGCTGTCAAGGGCTCAGGAAATTTCGCATGTGGGAAGCTGGGAGGTAGACATGCGTACAAAGAAACATTTCTGGTCAGACGAAATGTATCACTTAATGGGTTACTCTCCTGATGAAATAAACATTGGAAGAGAACACTATTATGAAAGAATGCACCCGGAAGACAGGGAAGCTTTCACTTCATGCGTAGAACTGGCACTTTCCATACCCGGATACAAATTTGACATTAAAACCAGGTTTATAAAAAAAAATGGAAGCATCTGTATCCTGCATTCTCTTGGTGAAGTTACATGGGACAGTGAAGGTAGGCAAATGCTTTTCCAGGGAACAACCCAGGATATAACAGAAATATCCCTTGCACAGGAAGATTTACAAAGAAAAAACCGCAATCTTGTGATACTCCAGTCCACAGCCATGATAGCTGCAAGCTCAATGGAAATGGAGGATTTCCTCAGGGATATTCTTAAAGAAATAAACTCATACGTTGGATGTTCTGCAGGTTCTGTTTATCTTTTTAATTCCACTGAGCACAGTTTTAATCTATGCTCTTCTACAGGTTTCAGGGATAAGATTGTAGAAAGATTAGATTGCTTAAAGGAAGATGATCCTCTGTTCAAACTGATTCCGGACGCCAAGAAAACATGGATTACGGGAAAAGTTGATGAGATAGAGGGATGCCTGAAATGGATCATCAATTCCGAATGCATCGGCAAACTGGTTTATATCCCTATTATGGCCCGTGAGAACCTTGTAGGTGTTATTTTATTACTGCCTGATCAGGATACTGTTATCTCAAAATCTGATCTTAACATACTGGGTAATGTGGGTCGCCAGATAGGTATAACTGTGGAGAATATACGTCTTCTTAACGAGACTCGCAACGCCTATGAGGAATTGAAATCACTTGATAGGATGAAAGATGAGTTTGTTGCCAATATTACTCATGAACTAAAAACCCCTCTCATATCCATAAAAGGGTATAGTGAAGTAATATATGAGGGTCTTCTGGGTGAGCTGGAAGACAAGCAGAAGCAGTGTATGAAGATTATTGTTTCCAATTCCGAACGTCTGGAAAGGCTGATAGAATCATTACTTAATATGAATTCCCTGTATTTTGAAAAATATCATGTGCTGTCACCTATATACCTGAAAGATGTCATGGAAAATGCAATTACAAGCCTTTCAATGAAAACTGAGGAAAAAGAGATCAGTATCATTAAAGACTGTCCGGCTGACATGCATCTTGTTTACGGAAATTGTGAATTCCTGAAATACCTTTTTGTTTACATTCTCGACAATGCTGTCAAATTCTCTTCAAAAGGGTCTAAAGTCATCATTAAGATAACTGAATCAGAGGCAGATGCTCATATAGCTGTAACTGACCATGGAATAGGTATCCCCGGCTCATGTATGGATAGGATATTTGACAGGTTTTATCAGGTAGACGGGTCAGCCACTCGTATTTATGGCGGAAATGGCCTTGGTCTTTATCTTTCAAAAAATATTGTGGAATTACATTCCGGAGCAATAGAAATTGAAAGTGAAGAAGGAGTGGGGACAACAGTGCACATCACCATTCCCCTGTTCAATCCTGATATCCACGATTCTGAATGAGTTCTCACTCATCTGCAAATTTAAAATATACTCTTCTGTTGTTTTTTCCTTTGTTTTCAGCTTTTATAATTGATATGTGTGGAATATCTCCGGTATTTGCAATGTGTGTTCCTCCGCATGCCTGCACATCAACATCAGGGATGCTGATTATTCTTATTTCTTCAATCTCAGGAGGGAATGCATCCTTGAGTTTGACAACTGAAGGAATGCTGAAAGCTTCTTCGCGTGGCATAATATCAATACTAACAGGGATATTGCGGTCAATAATCTCATTGACTTTGCTTTCGTATGATGCTATCTGCTCGCGGTCAAAGTCTTCCAGATTGAAATCCACACGAGTCTTATCCTCTCCAAGCTGGTTTCCGGTTATCATGGCACCAGTCTCACTATGAATAATTGCGCTAAGAATGTGACACGCAGTATGATACTGCATGAAACGGTATCTTCTGTCCCAGTCAATTATTCCCTTTACCTTATCTCCAGCTTTAAGTCCTGGATTTGAAACCTCATGGCTGATATCTGTTCCAAATTTACCGGCAAAGATTACAGGAAATTCAGTTCCATCTTTCCTGACAAGTTTTCCTGTATCATTCGGCTGTCCGCCGGATTTAGGATAAAATGCAGTCTTATCCAGAACCACAAATTTGTCATCCTTTACACTTTCAACAGTTGCATCAAACTCTTTCAGGTAACAATCAGTAAGGTATAGTTCTTCCATGGATGCATTAAAAGCAACTAATCAAAATTAATTTTTTGCTTTTTCTTTCGGATTACAAAAAAATCATATACTAGCCGCACCCTAAAAATATTAACAAATGCCGGATGAGAATAAAGACAAAATATCTCTGTATCCTCTTCTCATGGTGAATTTTATTGGTACCATGGGGGTAAGTCTAGTTCTTCCCTTCCTTATTTTTCTGGTTGAAAGATTTGGAGGTAATGCTCTGGTATATGGCCTTCTTTCTTCAATGTATCCGTTTTTTCAATTGATAGGTTCGCCTCTTCTTGGTAAATGGTCTGATATTTACGGCAGGAAAAAAGTTCTGTTTGTCAGCCAGGCGGGAACCCTGTTCTCGTGGATATTGTTTTTCATTGCACTTTTTGTGCCGGTAATAATACTGACTAACGTTGACTCGGATCTTCTTGGAAAATTCATGATTACCATACCTCTGCTTATACTCTTTTTTGCAAGAGGTCTGGATGGTCTGACCGGTGGCAACGTTTCCGTGTCAAACGCCTATATTGCCGATATCAGTACTGATAGCGACCGCAGCAGTAATTTCGGCAAACTGTCGGTTTCTACAAATCTTGGTTTTATTCTGGGTCCGGCGCTTGCAGGTCTTTTGAGCGTGACGATATATGGTGAAGCTCTCCCGGTTATGGCTGCAATTTTAATAGCTCTTGCAGGACTGATAATGATAGCGCTGTATATTCCGGAAACACGTAGCAATATGCAGGATACAAACAACAGTAATGTAACTTTCAATCCTGAATCAATTGGTGGGAATAATGTAAGTGAAAATCATAAACAAGGCATCAGGGATGTCTGGAAAATGCAGTCTCTACGCTTGATGTTCATAATTTATTTCCTGCTCTTTCTGGGCTTCAATACCTTTTATACTGCATTCCCTGTCCATGCGGCAAATTATCTTCAATGGAGTATTGCAGAGCTGGGTTTCTTTTTTTCATTCCTGAGTATCGTGCTTGTAATTGTTGAAGGGCCTGTTCTTTCATATGTGTCAAAAAGAGCAAGAGATTCCACTATGATATTCGGGGGTAGTTTTATTCTCGGCCTGAACTTTGTGGTACTGCTATTGGGAAATACCTTCTTCACCTATGTGGCAGCAGTATTACTGGCTCTGGGTAACGGCTTGATGTGGCCTTCCATACAATCAATGCTTGCAAGACTAGCAGGAAAAGATAATCAGGGACTGGTACAGGGAGTTTCAGGCAGTGTAATGAGCTTTGCCGGTATTTTCGGTCTGATAGGTGGAGGTTTTATTTACGAACTTGTAGGAATATGGTCTTTCCTTCTGACGGCAGCCATAATTGCCTGTGTAGTAATTCTGTCCACGCGCCTGCGTTCATTTGATGCACCTGCTATTCAGGAGTAAAATCTTAGAAGAAAAAATAACCTGGAAAAGAATCCAGTATTCATCTGAGCATGTATTTCACATCATAACTGCTGGCAGGATATGCATACATTGCTTCTCTGACATCTGAAAGTGTAAGTCCTGCTTTAATTGCCAGTGTAAAGATATTAATGACATCATCTGCCGCAGGTCCGATAAGATGTGCGCCAACTATCTTTTCCGTATCCTTCTCAATAATTA
Organism: Methanolobus tindarius DSM 2278; assembly: GCF_000504205.1. Taxonomy (NCBI): domain Archaea; kingdom Methanobacteriati; phylum Methanobacteriota; class Methanomicrobia; order Methanosarcinales; family Methanosarcinaceae; genus Methanolobus; species Methanolobus tindarius. The sequence goes on from NZ_AZAJ01000001.1 coordinate 2,447,938, forward strand.
CTTTGGAATAAGAGTATCCCAGATTTGTCCTTCTTGCAGAATAGAATTTGCTGAGATCGCTGGAGAGTACTTTATGTTTTTCTGTGAGATTCTTCTGTGACAACCCAACTGCTGCAAGAGTTGGAATTGTAAAAACGGCAGATGCAATGCCTGTATAGTCTGCTGTATGTTTGTTGCCGTCTATTATGTTAGAAGCAACCACATTTGCCTGAAGACTTGCAGTAGGGGTCAGCGCAGGTCCGGGTAGAATACAATCTCCTGCAGCATAAACTGCTGGATTTGAAATACTCTGCAGGTACTCATTCACTGCAATTGCACCATGTTCAAGTTTCACGCCGCCTTTTTCAGTTTCAAGTCCTTCAATGTCAGGAACCCGTCCAAGGCCATGGACCACCATGTCGCATTTGTGAGTGACTTCTTTTTTGGATTTTTTATCAAAGGTGACCAGTTCCAGTTTGGAATTAATATCGTTTGATTCAGTATTTTCAATATTTTTAGTATTTTTAATATTTTCAGTTTTGTTTAGATGTTTTCTGATCTCCCTGAGTTCCTGTCCGGTTATTACTTTAATACCAACTTTTTCTGATGCATCCACCAATATGTTGACAAGATCCTGATCGAAGTTCTTGAGCAGATTTTCTCCTCTGTGAAGTATAGTTACATCTGCCCCTGCTCTTGCAGCTATGTGTGCAAATTCAAATGAAATATATCCTCCTCCGGCAAAGATTATTTTTTCAGACAAAGATTCCAGGTCAAGAAACTCATCACTTGTGGTCAGGTATTCTGCACCGGTAATGTCTATTTTTCTTGAGGTTGCACCGACTGCCAGCAATATATACTTTGCAGACAGGAGTTTTTCACCCACAAGTAAGGTATTGTGGTCATGGAAGCTTACCGTGCCATGATATGTATCAATACCTGCCTTTTTGAAAGCTGCTTCTTTAGGAGCGGTATATGAATGGACAAGCTCATCCTTGAAACGGATTATGTCACTCCACTGAAGTTTAGGGTTACAGTTAACACCTTTATCGTGCATGCGTCTTCCACTGTCTACGATTTCGGCTGCGCCGCTGAGTATCTTCTTTGGAATACATCCGTGAAAAGCACATATGCCGCCAAAGCCTGCTTTATCTGCAATGGCAACTTTCATCCCTGCCGTCTTAAGTTTGTATGCGAGTGAAGAGCCTGCAACTCCGGTACCAACTATAAAAGCATCGTAATCCATGTCCATTATCATGACTCCAGTAACTAGTCTAATTAAAATATACTTACTTAAGATTATAATTTTTCTTTCAAAAAACAGCAATTAAGATTCAGGAATCTTCATCGTACTTTATTGTAATTATACTGTCCACAGAAACATGGGAATACCGGTCTTTAGTTATCTCAAGGGTAAGGACTCCGTCACTACATGCTTTAACATTTCCACGGAATGTGAGAATGCCGCCACAATATACTATGACATCTTTCCCAAGTAAATGTTCGACAATAAAAGGTTGAATTTTTGATTTGTCTTCCATCTGGTTTCTCTCCCTGTTCTCTTACATTTACAAATTATATTGACACGGTTAATATAAGTATTGATTACTGTTTTTTATATATAATATGCCTGAAACTTCCCCTTCCAAAAGAAAGAAATAGTTCCCAAAGAATAAATAGTGCGACTTCTATCTACCTAGCAAAGCGGAGTATACCTATGGCTGATAAAAGAAAAAAGAGAGGTTTTTTTGACGATATCTTTAACGAAGGCAGTTTTACCGATATAGAAGACATCATCGATCAGATGATGGAAAAGTTCGGTCTTAACTTCGAAGATTTTGAAAAGCAGCCCTTCTTCTATGGTTTTTCAGTATCCCGTCATCCTGGTGAGGAGCCTGAGATCAGGGAATTTGGAAACATCTTCTCAGATGATGAAGATGAGGACGATGATGAAGAATCCATTATTCAGCAGTTTAAGGTAAATGAAAGAAAGCCACTCATGGACGTATTTGAGATAGACGATAAAGTACATGTCATGATTGAGCTTCAGGATGTTAGAAAAGAGGATATCAATCTTAATGTTACTGAAACATCACTTGAGATCAGTGCGGAAAACGAAGATGTGGTGTATGAAGAAAGTATAGATCTTCCTTCAAGTGTTGATCCTGACTCTGCAAAAGCAAGATATCATAATGGTGTCCTTGAAGTAATAATGGAAATGAAAGAACTGGGCATTTCCCGCTCTGTGCATATTGATTAAAGCTATCTGGCTTTATCTCTTTTTTTGTAATCGTTGACCACAATGTATTTATGAGCTACGCGTGTACACTAGTTAGTCTGCTGAAATATAATAAATGGGATGTAAATGTCTGCGAGTTCAGAAAACATAAATGACTCGGTTCTGCCGTTATTGTTGCAGAATACCGATCAGGATCTGTTCACCAGATTAAATATTGGGGTAATCTATCTGGATGAGCATAACAGGGTGCTTTGTTCCAACAAAGTGCTGAGTGACCTTACGGGTTTCACGGCAGAAGATATTTTAAGTCCGGAACATACTGAGCCAGACTTTAGCTCCAGGGAAGATTATGCTTCTCTCCGTGATTTCTTTTTATCATCTCAACCTTTGGGCAAAAACGGAAAGTCACGCAAATTCAGACTGGCAGATAAACATGGAAATCTCAAATGTTTGATGTGTGACGTATTTTCGTTCCCTGATAAATGTAAAAGCAAATGTGGAAAAATTTGCATTATACGAGCCGATGCATCACAGTATACTTATGAAAATGATTATTCATTCGATGAAGACAAAATTGAAAATATGTATCTCAGGGAGAAAGTGCTTTCAAAACTCGGAGAAAAAGCTCTCTCATGCAATAATATCAACATATTAATGGATTATGCATTAAAAACAGCAGCACAAGCCCTGAATGTAAAATTCTCTCTTATTATGGAACTACTGCAGGATGGAAAATTCCTGATGAGGTATGGATACGGTTTTAGCGAGTGGTGTGTGGGTTCCGCACTCGTGGATAAAGATCTGGGCTCTCCTTCAGGATATACGGCTTTAATCGGAAAACCACTTGTAGTAGATGATATGCGAACAGAGGACAGGTTCTTCATTCCTCGTTTTCTTCATGAACACAATATTGTGAGCAGTGTCACTGTTATTATCGGCGACAGGAGTTATATGTATGGTGTGATGTGCATCCACACTGATAAACAACGGAAATTCACTGAACATGATGTAAACTTCCTGCAATCTGTTGCTAATATCCTTGCTGAAAAAATCAAACTCAGGGATTCTTTTAAGTCGCTGGAACTTTACAGGAATCTGATAAACCAGTCCAGTGATTACATAATGGTGCTCAATGCTGTCACAAAGAAGTTCATTTATGTTAGTGACAAAGTATTTCAGGACCTTGGTTTCACGGAAGCTGAGATGCTAGATCAGGATATCTTTGATCCAGGTTGCTTTATAAATGGGCATGATATGCATGAACTTATCGGTAACGTGGCTGAGGATGGCGATCTTGTAGTTGAATTTGAATTATTGGCAAAGAATGGCTTGCTAATTCCTGTCGAGATAAGCTTCTCGTTTGTTGAAGATGAAGGTATTGCTTATATTGTGCTAATCGGTCGTGACATCAGTGAACGCCGCATACTTGAACACGCAATAAAAGAACGTGCAAAGCAGCTTGAATACTCCAACGAGATCAAAAATATGTTTGCAGATGTTACAAGTCATGATCTTATTGGTTCCATCTCTCTGATAGAAGGATTTGCAGCTTATCTTGAGGAACTGGAAACTGACGATGAAAAAAAGCATCTTCTGGGGCATGTTGTAAGCAGTACGGCCAAATTGAAAAAGACAATAGACTCTGCAGCTGTTTTTGCAAAACTGAATTGTGCTTCAGATATGAGTATTGAAGAACTTGATCTTCGTTTGCTTTATTATAGTGCCCTTGAACGGCTGTTATCAAAAGTATCTGAAAAAGCTATCAATGTCGAGTTTGACTGTCCCAGGCAGTGTGATGCACATATTAATCCAATTATCGAGGAAGTTTTCTACAACCTGCTTTCAAACGCTATAAAATATTCTCCTGACAGCGGTACAATTAATGTGGCTATTAAACAGGAAGTCAGCAAATGGAAAGTAAGCATATCCGACGAAGGGCCTGGAATCTCTGATGAGGATAAAATTAAGATATTTGACAGGTTCAGACGAGCTGATACTTCGCATAAAAGTGGTCATGGCCTTGGCCTTGCAATTTCCCGCATGGCATTGAAATGTCATGGTGAGGATATTCATGTTGAAGACAATTGCACCGGTGTCGGCACTACTTTCTGGTTTACTGTTACTGTTGCCGGTATGTCTGAGTCATAACTTTAATTAGGAATTGCGCAGATAAATTAAATCTCATTATTTGTTCCTGAATGGTATCTATGATTACTAATTACCATAAGTAATATATAGGTATCAAAAAATTACTGTTATGCTTTAGAGGTATATGGCATGGTTAAGAAAACAATTCACGAGATCAATAGCAAGATCAGAGATGGAAGTGTCAATGTGGTCACTGCCGAGGAAATGGTTCACATTGTAGGTGAACTTGGTGCAGAAGGGGCTGCAAAGGAAGTTGATGTTGTAACTACCGGGACATTTGGTGCTATGTGTTCATCGGGTGTCTGGCTGAACTTCGGTCACTCAGAACCACCTATCAAGATGCAAAAGGTCTTCCTCAATGACGTGGAGGCATATACTGGTGTTGCGGCAGTTGACGCTTTTATCGGTGCAACACAGATCTCTGAAACACTTGGCATGGATTACGGTGGCGCCCATGTAATTGAAGACCTGATAAGCGGTAAGTCCGTGCATCTTCATTCAATGTCCCATGGAACGGACTGTTATCCCAGAAAGGTTCTTGATACCACACTTTCCCTTGATGATATGAACCAGGCCATCATGATGAACCCTCGTAATGCATATCAGAAATATAATGCTGCGACAAACAGTACCCGGAGCACAATTCACACTTATATGGGATCCTTACTCCCTTCATTTGGAAACGTCACTTACTCAGGTGCCGGTGTTCTTTCACCATTATCAAATGATCCGGATTACATGACCATCGGTACCGGCACAAGAATATTCCTCGGAGGTGCCCAGGGTTACATAGTCGGAGAAGGAACCCAGCATTCATCCGGCGGAGGTTTTGGTACGCTAATGGTTCAGGGTGACCTTAAGAAAATGAGTACTGATTATATCAGGGCTGCAAATTTCACCGGTTACGGTACTTCACTTTACGTTGGAATGGGTGTTCCAATTCCAATACTGAATGAGCAGATAGCCCAGGCAACTGCGGTGAGTGATGCGGGTGTAACTACCAAAATTCTGGATTATGGTATCCCAAGCAGGGACAGGCCGGCAATACGGGATGTGACCTATGAGGAACTTCGCAGTGGCTTTGTAGATATCAATGGAAAGGAAGTTCCGACATCTTCGCTTTCAAGTTTCAAGAAATCCAGGATAATTGCAAATGAACTTAAAGACTGGATAGCAAAAGGGGAGTTTTTCGTATCAATGCCTGTTGAGCGGCTTCCAAAACACATATCCGCAAAACCAATGAAACAGACAGAAGGTATTGCTATTGTTTCCGATATTATGGCTGTAAATGTGGTGACCATAAACAAGGATGCCAGTGTCTATGATGCGGCAAAGATTATACAGGATACTTCATTTAACCATCTCCCTGTGCTGAATGATGACAGGACTCTGGCAGGAATTATTACTGCATGGGATATCGCAAAGGCGGTTTCTCTCAACAAATTCGATCTTGTGGAAGATATAATGACCCGCAAGGTCATAACTGCAAATGTGGATGAACAGGTGGCGGTAGTTGCAAGGCGGCTCGATCTGAATGAGGTTTCCGCAATGCCTGTAATTAATAAAGACGGACATGTCATAGGTATGATTACAAGTGACGACATCAGCAAATTGTATGCCAGGAGGTCATAGATTTGAAGATCAAGATCAATATTTCAAGTGATATACTCACAAAACCAATAATGGCGGAAGCTATACTGGAAACTGGTGTACTGCTGAACATCTCCCAGGCACATTTTGACCGTTCCCACGGCGAAGTCGTTGCGGATGTTGAATCGGATAGGTTTGATGAAATGTGTAAGGCACTGACAAATAAAGGTGCAATGGTCATAAAGCTGGATATACCTATCAAATGGGATGAGGATGAGTGTGTTGAGTGCAGTGCATGTGTTTCTGTCTGTCCGACAAAGGTTTTCTCTCTTGCAGAAGATTTCAGTCTGGTTGTAGATGATAAAAAATGCATCCAGTGTGGAACATGCGTAGATATGTGTCCCCACAACGCTTTATCACTTGGCAATAACAAGTGATACATTCTTTTTTTATTCTTTTACCGGATGCATTGTTATGAAAGAGTATTTCAGGCTGAAGGAGACCATTGTTACAATTCAGGCAGACTCAGAAGTATATATTGAAGTTGCCCGTGAGTCAATAAGGAAAAATCGCAGGGAACTTGAATCATTTATTGCATATGACCCTTTTTTCCAGAGTACCCTTGAGCCTTATGACCACAATGGTGATTTTCCTGAAGTTGTCAGCAGGCTGATAAACGCAGGAAATGCCATGGGTATCGGACCAATGAGTGCCGTGGCAGGCACGATATCTGCCCTTGCGGTGGAAGCTATGGTTGATGCCGGGGCTAAGTTTGCTATTGTGGATAACGGCGGTGACATTGCTATTATCAACGATCGGCCTGTACTTATGGGGATTTATGCAGGTAATTCCGCTCTAAAGAATCTTGGTTTTGTAATGGAAGCAAGAGACTCAATCACAGGTGTTTGTACATCTTCTGGTAGTGTTGGTCCTTCCATAAGTTTTGGAATGGCAGATGCTGCGGTTGTATTTTCAGATGATGTATCCCTTGCAGATGCTGCGGCAACTGCTCTTGGAAATGCTACTGATGTCGGGAGGGATGCAGTTGAAGCTTCCTTTGATGTTGTAAAGAATGTCGAAGGAATAAAAGGAGCAATTGTTATTCAGGGTGAGTTCATGGGTTTCTGGGGAGATGTGCCTGATATCCAGAGGGCTGATGTAAAATATGAATGCATCACCAAAGGCTGAGGCATTCTGTGCAAGCTTTTGAAACAAAAATCTTTTATTGTTCTGTTCCAATCCTGAATCTGTTTATTTTCTGTAATGCGCACATAGCTTGCGCGGACGATGAGTAACATGTTATCTGAAAAAGTCGCAAACATTCCTCCATTTTACGTAATGGAGGTACTGGAAAGGGCACAACAGCTTGAAGAAGAGGGAAGAAGCATAATCCACCTTGAGATAGGTGAACCTGATTTTCCAACAGCTTCGCATATCTGTGATGCTGCAAAGGCTGCAATGTGCGCAGGTAATACAAGATACACACACAGCCAGGGGCTTATAGAACTGCGGCAGGCTATTGCAAAGAACTATAAAGACAGGTTTGATGTGGATATTGATCCCGGGCAGATAATTGTAACTTCAGGTACCAGTCCTGCGATGCTCTTGCTTTTCCTTGCGCTTATTGATCAGGGTGATGAGATTATAATGTCAAATCCGCATTATGCATGTTATCCGAATTTTGTAACAACTGCTGGTGGAGTGCCTGATTTCATTTACACCAATGAGGACAATGGTTTCATGTTACAGCCAGATGAGCTTGCCACACATATCAATCCTAAAACAAAAGCGATTCTTATCAATTCCCCATCTAATCCTACTGGACAGGTGCTGCCCGCAGAAACTCTGCAGAGGATTGCAAAGGTTGCAGGCGATGTCCCAGTTATATCTGATGAAATTTATCAGGGACTTGTCTATGAAGGTGAGGATCATACTATATTAGAGTATACTGATAATGCCTTTGTTCTTAATGGTTTTTCCAAGTTGTATGCCATGACCGGCTGGCGGCTTGGCTATCTGATTTCACCGATGCAGTATGTCAGAACCTTGCAGAAAGTGCAGCAGAACCTTTTCATTTCCACAAATGCATTTGTCCAGCATGCAGGTGTTGCCGCTCTAGAAGGTCCGCAGGAGCAGACGCTGGAGATGGTAAAGACATACAACGAGAGACGTCTTTATCTTATTAAGAGGCTCAGGGGGATTGGTTTTGATATAAAGGTCGAGCCCAAAGGCGCTTATTATGTTCTTGCAGATGCTCGTAAGTTCAGTGAGGATTCACTTGCACTTAGCAGGCAGATACTTGAGGATATTGGGGTTGCCGTTACTCCTGGTATTGATTTTGGTCAGGGTGGCGAAGGACATTTACGTTTTTCCTATGCTAACAGTCTCGGGAACATAAAGGAAGGTATGGACAGGCTTGAAAAATACCTGAATAAAGAACGATGTTAATACAGCATCGTTCTGTATTTCTATCCTTTTTTATCCGTCACTTATTTACTTATTTTTATATTAACTATTTTTTGTAGGTTTAATTGGTAAACTTAAAATACTACCTGTAGTATACAAAATTATAACCTACAATTATTAGATTGAAGGGCAACCTGTTTACAAAATCCATGGGTAGTTTTGAAATGACAACTGAGAGAACTGAAGATTATCTGAAGGTCATCGAGAAGATAATTGAAAGAAAAGGCTATGCACAGGTCAAGGATGTTTCAAGGGAACTTGATATTAGTTCTCCGAGTGTCACCGGAATGTTCAAGAAGCTTACCAAGATGGGTTACATCAATTATGAGAAATACGGTGGTGTCACACTTACTTCTGAAGGTGAAAAAATAGCAAAATGCACCATGGAGAAGCACGGTGTCATTAAAGACTTTTTACTCATTTTGGGTCTGGATAAGGAAATTGCAGATCAGGATGCCTGTAAGATAGAGCATGTACTGGCACCGGAAACATTTGAAACGCTCACCAAGTTCGTAGAGTTTATGAATATGAAGGATGAATGGCCATACTGGCTGGACCATTTCAACTATTATTGTGAAACAGGCAAGTACATTGATTGCAGTCCATCTGCAAAAGATACCTGCCCCATTCATGGTAAAACTCATGACAAGTGATAAATTCCGGTAATTTGCTATTGAAATTCTTTTATCATTTTCTTTTTTTATTATATTTCTCTGTAGTGTTCTAATGGTTGTTACTATAAATGTGAATATCTTTTGTTTTTTGTATACTGAAACAATTTAGGTAATGCGAAATTGCTATATACAAAAAACAGGTTAGAGCTACCATTAAAAAGGACAGGTAATGACTTGAACGAAGATCAGGAGACCACACTGGATACGCTAAAACCCGGAGAGAAAGCCAGTATAACAAAGGTAAGGGTCAAAGGCACTGCAAGGCGAAAACTCATGGATATGGGAATGGTTGCAGGAACTGAGATTGAACTTGTCAGGAATGCTCCTCTTGGGGATCCCATGGATTATAATATAAAAGGTTACCACCTGTCTATCCGTAAAGAAGAAGCAAAACAGATATTCATTACCAAGCTCTGAACTGGCTATTTTCCAAACCTTTTAGATATTTTGTGTCATTATTGTATATTGTAACATTATAGTATAACAGTTCCTGGGGATATTTCATGGAAGGCAGGAAAATAAAGATAGCATTAACAGGAAACCCTAATGTAGGTAAGACTACGCTATTTAATGCGCTGACAGGTTCCAGGCAGCATGTGGGTAACTGGCCTGGTGTCACCGTGGAAAAAAAGAGTGGCAGGGTCTCGTACAAAGATTATGACATCGAAGTCATAGACCTGCCGGGCACTTACAGCCTTACTGCTTATTCAATGGATGAGATAGTTGCCCGTGATTTTATCATTGAGGAGAAACCGGATATTGTCATTCAGGTAGTGGATGCATCCAATCTAGAAAGGAATCTCTATCTTACAACCCAGCTCATGGAGCTTGGTTCTGAAATTCTCATTGTACTCAATATGTGTGATATTGCAGAGGAAAGAGGCGACCGTATCTATATAGATAAGATGGAAGAGCTTCTTGCAACTCCTGTGATAAGGACTGTTGCCAGCCAGAAAAAAGGTATCTGCGATCTTCTGGATAAGGTTATTGAACAAAAAGAGATCCAGCAACATCATGGTCACGAAATAGGATATGGAAATGAGATTGAGGACAAAATCCTTGAGATAGAGAAAGTACTTGCTGAGGATGAAACGCGAGACATCAGATATCCACTCAGATGGTTAAGCATACGCCTTCTTGAGGGAGATAGTAATGTTGCTGGGAAGATCTCACAAAGTCCTGTTTATGATCGGGTAATGCAGATAATCGATTCCATTGATCAGGAGGAATATGAAGCTGAAATCGCTGATAAGCGCTATCTTGCAATCAATACTGTCTTTCCTCAGATGTGTACCCGTGCCAACGACAAACTTACAAAATCTGATATGATTGACAGGGTGCTTACCAACAAGTACCTTGGTATTCCAATATTTTTAGCACTTATGTGGGGTGCATTTGAGCTGACATTTGCCTTTGCAACCCCTTTTATGGATATGATTGACATTGCATCAACATGGTTTGCAGATTATGTGTCATCAAGTCTTCAACCTGCATGGCTCGCATCCCTTGTAGGTGACGGTATCATCGGTGGTGTGGGTGCTGTACTTGTATTTGTGCCAAATATCTTCATATTGTTCTTCCTGCTATCACTTCTGGAAGGAAGCGGTTATCTTGCCAGAGCAGCGTTTATTATGGACAAGCTGATGTATAAGATAGGCATGCATGGCAAGTCATTCATCCCGATGCTTATGGGATTCGGATGTAACGTGCCTGCTATAATGGCTGCAAGGAGCATAGAGGATGAAAAGGACAGACTTATCACTATATTAGTAGTGCCCTTTGTTTCATGCGGAGCCAGACTTCCTATATATGTATTGTTTGCAGGAACTTTCTTTGGCAGGCAGGCAGGCACTGTGATATTTGGTATGTATATACTGGGGATTATTATTGCCATAATATCTGCCAAGTTACTCAGGGCAACAGTTGTTAAAGGCAAACCTGCGCCATTTATCATGGAGCTTCCGCCTTACAGAGTCCCGACTTTGAAAACAAGTCTTATACACATGTGGGACAATGGTTTCATGTACATCAAGAAAGCCGGTACTATTATACTAGTAGGTGTTGTGGTAATCTGGGCACTTGCATCGTTTCCATGGGGCGTGCAATATGGAAGTGAGGATAGTTATGTAGGCTCACTCGGTCATGCAGTAGAACCCATTCTTAAGCCACTTGGTTTTGACTGGAAAATTTCAGTTGCATTAATATTCGGACTTGTTGCCAAGGAAATAGTTGTTGCTTCAATGGGTGTTCTTTACGGAGCCGGTGACAATTCAGATGTGCTTAGTGACAGATTACTTGCAGATTCCGGTTTAACTGCTTTGAATTCCCTCAGTCTTATGGCTTTCAGTTTGCTGTATATGCCATGTGTGGCAACTGTAGGTGTTATCAGAAAAGAGACCGGTTCATGGAAATGGACAATATTTGCAATTTTTTACGGAATTATTGTGGCTTGGCTCACTGCATTTGTAATATATCAGGGAGGTGTTCTGCTTGGATATTAATTCAGTAATGGAAGAAAAGCCGGATACAAAAGTTCCGATGATTTTTTCAGTTATCTGCGGTTCACTTTATATTATAATGGGACTGCTGCAGCTGGCAGCTGGAACCGGTAAGATAATACTTGGTTCTGAATTTTCAATTCCACTTAGCAACGTTCTTTTTGTGCCGGCGGATATTATTGGCTCTTTTGTTCTGTTACTTATCGGAACTGTCTTTATTTACGGTGTGCTGGAAATGCGTTCAGGAGTCTATGAAGGTATATCCTATGCTTATGTGGGAATTCTTCTTGCCCTAATATTTGCGTTCATATATTTGCTTGTGTGCACGGGTAATTTGCTTGAGACTCATCTTCTTATGAATGAGGAATTTGAAGGATGGACGCCTCTCAGCGATATGAGTCCTGGTATATATCTTGCAATTCTGCCGCTTTTTGCATATATTAAATGGAAGGATATTTTTGAACCAGTTCCGGGAACTAATATCAGGGTGGATTTAAAATGATTAAGGAAACGCTGAAGGTGCTGTTCATAGACAATTGCACTCTCCAGGAAGCTGCAGACAAATTAGGCGTTAAACAGAATGACATCAAGGACCGGCTTCTCATGCTGCAACATATGGGGTATGTACGGGAGATATGTAATAATTCCATTCCAAAGTCTTCTGCATGCTGTTCATGCACTGCGGCATCTTCCTGTTCTGATAATGATGATATTTCAGGCTCAAAGGCATATCAGTTGACTGATAAAGGCAAGCGGATCTGCCGTAACTAATAAAACAGCATCTATAGGTCATATTTTATTATTTTTTGTGTTTGTGGAAATGCAAAACCTGAATATTTCAATCATCACTATTATTCATGTGGTTTTATTTTCATGTATGGATATTCTACGGTACTGTTAAATCTCAGCGGTTTTAAGATGTACTTCAATCAGTTTAAATAATGCCAAACAGACACAAAAAATACCGCAACATATATTTTTAAGTTCGGACACAGATACTACGTTATTAAATTTAAAAAGGAATTAAAAGGGATTCAAATGAAACTTGGAGTTGCAATAGACATAGGTACCAGTGGTATCAGAGCACAGAAAATAGATCTTGACACTGGTGATATCCAGAAGACAGTTATAACTCTCCGTAACCCGCTCCCTGGGGCAAACGTTATGGACCACCTGGACTTTGCCATCACTTATGGTCTTGATCTTGCTCAGGGTCTGCACGTCAATGCTGTAAAGCATGTTATAGAGACATTGGGAGTTAAACCGGAAGAACTTGAAAGAATGTCCATTTGTGGAAACCCTATACAGCTTTCAATTTTCCAGGGAATCCCAATCGATGACCTTGCATATGCAGGAGAAAGGAAGAAGGAAAGACTGAACATTCAGGAATCAGACAGAAGTGCCAGGATCATTGATTGTTCAGAAATCAAGGGGCTGGATGTATATCCAAACGCACAGCTTGTTGTTCCACCTGCAATCAGGCATGAAGTTGGTGCCGATGCTCTTGCACTTATTATCAAATCAGGATTCCTTGATACAAAGGAAACTGCAATTGCAACAGACTACGGAACAAATGCTGAAATGGCTCTTATCCATGAAGGTACCATCTATACAGGCTCCGCCGCAGCAGGTCCTGCTCTTGAAGGTCAGCAGATCAAATACGGTAACCTTGCATCTCCATTTGTAATTTCGGATGTTGAATTTGAAGGTAAAAACATGCGTAACTACGTACTTGACGACGAAATGAATACTGTCAAGGCACAGTTGATCAACCCTAACAATGGGGATATCATTGAAGAGGATTCCATTAAGGCAAAGGGAATTACCGGAACAGGTGTTATTGCAATAATTGAAGCAGGAATGAAGGATGGAATTATCACACTTCCAAAGATCAACACACCGGACCACATCCTCTATCTCCAGGACAAAATCAAGTTCTTTGAGAGCGATGTCGAAGCAGCGGGTCTTGCAATCGGTGCTATCCGTGCAGGTCACCTTGCACTCTGTAATGCAGCAGGTGTTGAGGTTTCTGATGTCAAGAAGGCATACATGTCCGGTGCTGCAGGTACTTACATGGACGCTGTCAAGGCACACCAGGTCGGTATGGTTCCATTTGATGTTGACGAAGTTATCCAGATAGGTAACACTTCACTTATTGTTGCAAGGGAAATCCTTCTTTCAGAGGACAGGCTCTGGGAACTCCAGGACATTGCAGCAAAGATTGTCAGCAATCACGTAATGTTTGCAACAGATCCGGCATTTAAGGAAGCATACATCCAGGAGATATCATACTGGACAGAAGGAATGCCATTCAAGATGCTTAAGAAATTCCTCAAGAAGAAGGGACTTCCAAAGATTGACCTTCCTGAGAAAGAAACAACTGTCACCAAGGTTGTTGAGAAAGATATCCCAGTACTCGGTCCGGAAGGACTTCAGGTCATTGAACAGGTCGGTACATATCTTACAATGAAGGTCGACTGTCCAGAATGTCCAAAATGTATCAAAGTTTGTCCAAATGACGCGATCACCATTGATGATGAAGGCGTTGTCATGATCAGTTCAGATCTATGTGATGGTGCAAACTGTAAGAGATGCATTAATGCCTGCCCCAAGGAAACATTCAGGTGGGAGAATCTGGTTGTAATGGAGAATGCTTAATTTGCTTTCTCTTCTTTCAATTTTTAGAAGGAATAATTTATGAAAATACTCGTTGTTGGTGGATTTTTAGGTAGTGGAAAAACATCCACCATTATTCGTTTAGGAAAAGAATTTAGTGAAGCCGGCCAGAAGGTTGCAGTTATTGTCAATGAAATTGGTGAAGTAGGTCTTGATGGTGATGTCATTTCCAAATATGGTCTTGATATGACTGAGCTTACAAGTGGTTGCATTTGCTGTTCTCTTAAAGTTAATATGAAAACAACTTTGACCATTCTTAACAGGGATTACCAGCCTGATGTCATATTAATAGAGCCAACAGGAATTGCATTCCCACAGATAATCAAGAATGAAATAGATCTGATGGACCTGAAGAATACCACAGTTCAACCTCTTGTAACACTGATTGATGGTAGCAGGTTTAAGCAACTGATGAAGGAAGCAAAGAATTTTGCAATGCGTCAGATAATTGATGCTGAAATCTTATGTATTAATAAGATCGATCTTGTTGACGATATACGTTTGCCTATTCTTGAAGCCTCTGTGCAGCAATTAAATCCAAAGGCAAAAGTGCTCCTCCTTTCATCCTCCCGGGAAGATGAACACTGGTTTGAATTTGTCGAACTTGCAATGGGCGATGCTCCCAGTCAGCATGGTCATCATGAGTTAAAGACCACAAGTGCGGATACTGAGGTCATTGATGAGGCAACAGGGAAGCCTGTAGAGCAGACAATGGATTCCATTGAGGCTTCAGGTATAGCCAGTTATGCTACTGAGTTTGTACTGGATGGTCGCATTGCCACAGATGTCGCACAGGCAACAGCCAGGGATATTATGACAGCTCTAAAATCTAAGGTTATAGAGCTCAGTCCTGAATTTGTGGGGCACATTAAGCTCTTCATTGAATCCGGTTCTAATACTGTAAAGACTAATCTTACGGCATATGATCAGGATATTACCATGGAAGTCATTGATACGGAGACCGGGCAAGTGCCAAGACTAAAGGTTCTCTCGGCAGTTTCAAGTATTGACCGTGACAAGCTTGTGAATATAGTAAATGATACTATTTCTGAAAAACTGGGCGACCAGAATATAGTTTTCAAGCACAACAAGCCTCATGATCATGATCATGATCATGGGCATATCAAACCAATAGATTTAGTCAATAACAATTGATTATGAGTGATTATTGCAGCAATTATCTTTGCTGCTATCTTTTTTAGGAGTATATTCAGTTTTGTTGTTACCATTTCATTTTGAATCTGTGTTTTGTGTTCTTCATTTTCTTTGTTTCTTTCGTAGGACCTCTGTCCTAAAATATGTAATATATAAGTATAACGCATTACATGCACTTTTGTGAACTGTTCTAATATTTCTATATCGAGTCTTTGTACACTTCGACTTTTGACGATACTTAAATCGAACGGTTAACAATTAGTAACAAAAATCTATATTGAATTAATTGTCTAAAATAATTATATATGCAACTAAAATTTATTGGGCAAAAAGGCACACATATTAAATAAAATAGTTTTTTACTTTTTTATATTTAGATGATTAACAAATTCAATTTCGACAAGGAAACTTTAGTTATGTCTGCAAAATTGGAAAAAATGTGCGGTCCTATTTAAAGTTAACTGTCACTCTCTTATTTACTTTTATATTAATGTAAATAAAATCATAAAAAACCCGGTTTACATTCTAAATATAATCAGGCACTTTGTGATGCATTAGTCATAAAAAATGAAATCTAGTGGTACTGTGTAAAATTATGCTTTGTTTTGATATTGTTTTATTATTATAAATGTACGAAACCGCTAGGTTTATATAGCTATCTAGAATACGTGGTTATGTGGAAAGATGAAGTTAACAAATGACTAAAACATATTAGCAAATGGTTGTGGAGACTTTTGCTGAATGTAAAAATGTCATATGTCAACAGATATCCATCTGCTGTTTACAAAAGCATAATTCGTTTGAATGTATGCCAGCGTTGCAGCAGGAAGTCAATCTAGATCTAAGGAGGTAGAATTAGATGGATGTAGACCCAAGCAAAATATTAGTTAGGTACAATGTTGCTAAAGAAAAAGCACAGACACCTGAAGAGATGGCAGCTGAGATGTATCCAAGCGCAGAGCCTGGAAAGACAATTTGTGCAGCAATCTTTGATGGAGAAGAAGACGACGTAATCGAAGGTCTTGAGAAGGCAATCGAGGGCGGAGCAGATCCAGTAGCACTCATCGACGACGTGCTTATGGTAGGAATGAAGATCGTCACAGACTTATACGACCAGGGTGTCATCTTCCTGCCAAACGTAATGATGTCAGCAGATGCAATGCTTGAAGGTATCGAATTCTGTAAGGAACAGGGTGGCGCAGCACCAAAACCAAAAGGAAAGGTTGTTTGCCACGTAGCAGAAGGTGACGTACACGACATCGGTAAGTCAATTGTAGCAGCACTCCTCAGAGCAGCTGGTTACGAAGTAGTTGACCTTGGCCGTGATGTACCAGTCGACGAAGTTATCGCAGCTGTAAAGAAGGAAAGCCCAATGATGCTTACCGGTACAGCATTGATGACCACAACCATGTACGCATTCAAGGAAGTCAACGACAGACTCCTCGAGTCCGGTATCAAGATACCATTCCAGTGCGGTGGCGGAGCAGTAAACCAGGACTTCGTAACACAGTACGAGCTCGGAATCTATGGTGAAGAGGCAGCAGACGCACCAAAGATGGCAGACGCAATCCTTTCAGGAAAGGGTCTTGCACAGCTTAAGGAGCAGTTCCACAAACACTAAACAGAGGTGACAGAAATGGTAAAAAGATACACATCACTTGCATACAAAGCAGCTGACGACATGATCTTCGGTAAGTCAGTCTACCCAGTAAAAGCAGAGCTCGGATTAGAAGTAGGTGCTGGATACGTTACAGCAGAAGTTAACTATGCACCAAGACCAGAAGCTGGTGTCTCCAAGGAGAAACTTGTTTCTGAATACCGCAGACTCACAACCGACATTATGGCAAGAGCAGTCCAGATCGGTTTCCCTGCAGTATCACTTGAGACAGAACACGTCGAGCAGATGACCAACAACCCAGACTGGGGAGGAGAAATCGCTCACGTCCAGAAGACAATCCTGGAAGAATACCACGAAGAATACGGAATCAAATGTGGTCTCAGACACACACCTGGTGACATCCGTGAGAACCGTGACCTTCTTGCACTTATCGGCGCAAAGTATGACACCCTTATGGAGTCATTCGAAGCTGTAGCAGATGCAGGAGCAGACTTCCTGTCCATCGAAACAATGGGCGGTAAGGAAATTCTCGACTACGCAATCCTCAGGAACGATATTCCTGGTCTCGTATATGCAATTGGCTGCCTCGGTTCAATTGACATGACCATGATCTGGGAAGACATCAGGAAGATCGCAGACAAGAAGGGAAGAATTGCAGCTGGTGACACAGACTGTTCACAGGCAAACACCGCTATGTTCATAGCAGGTGGTCTCCTTGACAAGAACCTTGCACACACCATTGCAATCATCGCAAGAGCAATTTCCGCACCAAGGACACTTGCAGGATATGAAGCAGGTGCTCAGGGTCCAGGAAAGGACTGTGGATACGAGAACACAATCGTAAAAGCAATCACCGGCTGCCCAATCGCTCAGGAAGGAAAGACCTCAACCTGTGCACACGCTGATGTAATGGGTAACCTTGTCATGCAGTGCTGTGACCTCTGGTCAAACGAGTCTGTAGAATACCACGGTGAATTCGGTGGTACCTCAGTACAGTGCTGGTCCGAGTCCCTTAACTACGATGCAGCAATGCTCAACGTAGCAACCGAGACCGGAAACGCAAAGATGCTCCGTGACATCCTCGTACTCTCTGACAAGTACAGAGACCCACAGGGATACGTCCTCGCATACGACAACGCATACAAGGTAGCTGAATCAATCGCAAAGGACGGAGACGACCTTTACCTCCGTGCAAAGAACGCAGCAATCTCATGCTGTGACATCCTGAACGATGCTGACAGCAAGAAACTTGTCATGTCCAAGTTCGAGATCGGTGCACTCAACGATGCAAAGGCAGCACTTGACGCAATGACTGACGAAGCTGACACCTTCATGAGTGACAGCCTCGAGAAGTACAAGGCAGAAGTCGCTGTATTCAGACCAGACGACAACTACAAGTTCTAAGTCTAAAAGCGAAACAAGTTCTTAAGGAACTTGTTCCTTTTTTCTTTTTTTAGTTATTTGAGTTTCACTTACTGTTAAGTATATTTTATTTTTAGAATATAGAATTTTGAAACTACTTATAGTACGAATCCATTCTGGAATTAGTTTCTCAAATCCAATTTAATATAAAAAATAAATGGGTTATTTTATGAATCTCTTGGGATAACCTATGCCCGTTATCTGTATCACTGTTTCAACAGGATCATGTTTCCAGTCCTCTGGAGAAAATGTTTTTTTTGTCATGTTTATATCAAGGTTGTCTCTGCTGACTCCGCATTCTCCCATGTATTCAACAACCATATTCTTTCCATGCATTTCCGCATATTCCACAGCTTCACGATAATCTGAAAAACTATTTCTTCCTTCAGGAGAGAATACATAATACCCTGCATCAAGATCGTTGATTGATACCGGTCTTACGATAAGTTCTATTCTTCGGATTCCTTTCCCAAACAGAGCTCCGGCAGCATTGCCAACCTGGGCATGTTCAGGGACAGCAATTTCCGCATCAATTATGCCTTCCATAATTTCTTTATACGCTACAACGGGACCACCAAGAAGAACAACCGGAATGTCCACTTTAAATCTGGCATTGAATTTTCCATCAACAATTTTCTTAATGCCATTTATCTCTATATCAGGCAAGATGTAAGTCATCAGGTTGAAAGCCATGTTCTTTGCAACTATTTCCTTTACTTTTGTGCTGAATTCAACGTCAGTCATTTTATTCAGTTTTCCAAGTTTTTCAGCCCCAATTACTGATGCTTTTGTATCCCATGAGTTGTACTCTCCTAAAACATGAAGTGCGTCCGATGGTGTAAATCCAATAGCCTGAATTAGCCTTTTCTGTATAAGTGAGTCCAGTATAACAGTAGAAGGATAGCGAGTTGAAATTGCAGCAATTTCATCCAGACTCATTGGTTCATTAGCAATAGCTTTGAGGACTTCAGCTTCAGAATCTTCAAGTCCTTTAGGTTCAAAACCGGATCTCATGAAAAACTTTGTAGGCTGGATATTTCTGTCAAGAGTACTTCTCTTAGGAATAAGATTTCTTTTAAGTTTATCCAGAAATCCCGGAAATTTAGATGATGCAAGGCAGAGAGGAATTACTCTTCGTGGTCCGATATGGATTACTTTGTTGCGTGTCCAGACATGACTGTCGCCACCCATGGCAGATGTCTCCATCCTGGTTGCACGGACACGGGTTTTCCATCCTCCTACGACTGCACCCGTGTCTGAAAGTTCAGGAATACCGTCTTTAATGGCAGATACATCAGTACTGGTTCCACCAACATCTACAACTGCACATGTGTCAAATCCAGAAAGGAAGGAAGCTCCCACAAGACTTGCAGCGGGACCTGAGAATATCGTTTCAACTGGTTTTTCCAGCGCATCTTTTAAACCAACAACTGTTCCGTCACATTTCAACATTAATAGACGTGCATCTATTTCTCTTCTTTTTATTTCGTCTATTACAGAAAGGATAAATTTATGGGATATTGGAAGAAGTTGCGCATTAAGGGATGCTGTAACAGCACGTTCATATGCTCCAAGATCCTGGGAGAGTTCATGACCGCAGACCACAGGCAGTCCTGTAATTTTGTGTAGAACATCGGTAATTTCAAGTTCATGTTCCGGATTTCTTATGCTGAAAAATGAAGATACAGCAAAAGCTGAAACATCATCCTTATACTTTTCAGCAAACTCTTTTACTGCAGCGATATCTGGTTTTTGAATTTCTTCTCCATTGTAACTATGCCCTCCGGAGATTGAAAGCACATGTTTTGCAGGAAAATCTCCTTTTACAGGATGTTCACCCACAAGAATAAGAGCAACAGGACTTCCGGTTCCTTCAAGTACTGTATTGGTAGCAAGAGTTGTTGAAACTGACACCAGATTTACTTTTTTTACATATTCAGAATCGAGGGTATCAATGGCATTTTTTATTCCTTCAACAAGATCCGGGTATGTTGTAAGTGCTTTCCCTGAACCTACTACCGTTCCATCTGAATCTCTTACAAGAATCGCATCAGTATACGTGCCACCAGCATCAATTCCTAGACTATAGTGCATAATATATCTCCTGTTTTACAATGCAAAAGAACCAAAGTTAAATTTGAAAAGACGTATGAAATGTGCAAATAACCTTTGATCAATAAAAGATGTGCTCAGGTTATATTAAAGAGTTATGTTAACGCCGAAGACTAAAAACGAAAGCAATAAACGCAAAATCAGTTTAAATTATGCAAAAAAAGAATAGTGCATGACCATAGTGAACTATGGCATGCTTTGTTAAAGAATTTATGCGTAGTATTCGTCTCTTGCTTCGACCATTGCCTTAAGGTTTGCAACTGGTGTGTCAGGTGCAATTCCACAGCCTGGTGCGAGGACATCGATTCCGTTGTCAAGAGCGGTCTTTGCTGCTTCCTTGACAGCTGCTTCGTCGCCTGCAAGAAGTACGAAAGGACTGGATACGTTACCGCAGATAGTGACCTTGTCTCCTACCTTTGCCTTTGCGCCTGCAAGGTCCTTTACCTTCTCTTCGATACTGATGGACTCGAAGTGGCAGTCTGCCATCATTTCGATGATTGGGGATACGTCACCACAAACGTGGAGAATCATTGGTCCCTTTACACCGTCAGCAAATTTCTGGAGAACTGGCTTGAGCATCTTGTCGAATGTGTCAGGAGCCATAAGGTCTGGGGATGCTACTGGGTCTGGTACACTGATTACGTCTACTCCTGCGTCGAAGAGTGCGTTTGCGTATGCAGTACATGCCTCACATGCGAAGTCGAGGATCTTTTCGAAGTCTTCTGGCTTTTTGATGGACCATTTCATGAACTTCTTTACACTTGCAAGGTCAGATGCGAGGGTAACTGGACCTTCCATACCTGCGATGATTGGTACGTCGTCTCCTACCTTCTCTCTGATGATCTTCATTGCTTCCATTACAGCAGGAATTCTGCCTATGCTAAGGAGATCCTCTGGCATAGCAAGGTCTTCAACACCCTTTGGGTATGGGTGACCTGTGACTGAAGGCTGTCTGTTCTTTGTACCCATGTTAATTTCACAGCCCATTGCTTCTGCAAGTACTGTAAGACAGTATGGAGCTCTTACACCTTCAAGACCACATACTTCGTATGATGCGACTGCAAGGTCTGCCATCTTCTGTGCGTCGGTGTGTGCCTCTGGCCATGCTGCACCTGTCTGGTCCATGAGCTCAACAATAGCGGACTGTGTTACTGTGCACACAGGTACTTTGTCTACTTCTTCACCTTTTAATGCTTTGAGTAATCTTTCTTTCATGTTCATAATGAATCCTTCTCTGTTGAGTAGATTTTAGTCACCTTGATTTGCGTTACATCAGATATAAAACTATTGGATTAAAGCAGGGGATGCAGAAAATGAAAAATAATTCGAATTAATAACCATTAACAAATAAGAAATTTAGTAAACAAATGTCATCGAAATACAACAGATTTATTAAAAATAAGAAAAGAAAAACGCTAATAAAACTGCCATTCAGAATTAAATCTGCTTATTTCTTCTCATCGCTCCATATGGCAATTATCTTATCAATAGCAATATGTGTGTATTTGTTTTCATCCTTGATGGTCAGTACACCATCTGCGCATGCTTCAACAACTCCGTAAAACCTGTCAGGACCACCACAGTAAATGTCGATCTTCTTTTGTAAATAGTGCTCTACGATAAAAGATTGCATTATATTCCTCCCGGCTTAAGATCATTAATCTTCAACCATATTAAATTTGTACTGTATTTATATTAAGATTGTCTATACTAGCTACCTTACACGTAAAAGCAATTCAGCTCCAGAACCTCTTGTTTTTAGCATAATTCCTTTCGGCAACCAGTATATCGCGATAGAATGCTTCCTCATCATGCCTCATTTTCTGTATAATACGGGTTGCCATCTCAGGACCAACACCTCTACTTGCAAGTGCTATAACTGCCATCTTTCCATGGGTCATAACGATATTCGCATTCCTGTGAACCCTGCGTATACGTTTAATATCCTCTTTTGCAGTTACCTTATCCTGCTTTCTCACAAGTTTGATTTCCTCATCTTCCCATGGCTTGAGTGCTGCCACCATCCCGGAATCACAAACAGGACATATAATCTCATCAGGTACATTTTTCACCTGCCTTCTTGATGTCCATTTCTTACAATGAACGCAGAAAAGGATCACTCTGTCATTCATAATACGTTCCTTCAAAGCCATAACAATGGACCTGTCAGCTTTTTCAGGAGCCACAAGATCACGTTTCATGGCGAATCCCGAACTGCCTATTGGTGTTGACCTGCTTACCACAAGCCGGATCTCGTCTTCAGCCATTCTCGTAAGTATTTCCGTGACCCTTTTGACATCCAGCATATCATGGAATATTTCCCTGATAACTTCATCATACATTGCAGTATCACGATAAATTTCAAGTAACTTCTTCATGCTTATCCTGTCATAATCAATATCCTTGCTCAAAGCACCGAATTTTCTGGCAACATGTACCATTTTCCACTTCATCAGCGAAGTGTTCTTCAGGGTCATCTCTATAATAGGTTCAATATGTTCCGGCTGAATATCCTGCAACAGAGTCTCTATTTCCTTAGCTCTTATCCTGTGTGGCAATGTCATTTTTATCCTGTAAGGATCTATTTCCTGAGCCACACTGCTTCCATATCTTGCTGCAAGAAGTGATGTCAGCACTTTTGCAAGTGTTTCGTTGGCATTGTGTCCAATGCATGTGTTTATCAGCACTGCATCGCCGTCATTCTCAATAACAAACAAATTTTTGTCTGGAAGCGGATATCCTCCTTCAACATGTTCCCTGAGTATTGAAAGCATCTCTGTAAGGCTTTCTGGATCAATCGGATACAAAGCAGCCAGCTCAGAGGCAATTTCATTGTCTTCCTTTTCTTCAATAATCATACCTGCAATAACAGAGCGTATGTTTGCAACTTCCTGTGCAACCTCAAAAGGAACAGGAATTTCTTCCCCGGTCCAGCTTGGTATTTCTCCCATGCCTCTCACAGGTTCTACTTTTATCCGGTTGCGGTCACTGATCATCTCAATGACACGCCACATGTCACCTTTTGTAATGAAAACAGCACCAGGTGTAGCAAAGTTAATAACGAAAGCTTCGTCCAGCACTCCAACAGGCCTGCCGGTGACAATATCAAATATCTCATACTTTTTCTCATCCGGAATCATGGAGAGATTATCGTAATAATATTGCCAGCTCTTTCTTCTACGGCTGATATTGTCAGATCCTTCCTCCTGCCAGACCATACGGTAATCTTTGATCTGGGCTATTACTTTCCTGAGAACTTCAATTCGAAGATTCCTGAAAGGATATGCTCGCTTCAGAATACTGTATATTTTCTCAATTCCGATATCTCCGAAATCAAGAACAATTCCTGCAAGCTGATTTGCCACAACATCAAGTGAATTCATGTGAGGAGAAATGGATTCAACCTTTCCTTCAGTCGCAAGTTTGCAAATTGCCATGCTCTCAGCCACATCATCGGCATCCATGGCAATGATAGTACCTCTGGATACCTCATGTATCCTGTGTCCTGCACGTCCGACACGTTGCAGGAGTCTTGAAACCTGTCTCGGAGAACCATACTGTACAACATGGTCCACGTTACCAATATCAATTCCAAGCTCCATTGATGAAGTGCAAATAAGTCCCTGAAGGTCTCCGTTTTTGAATGATTCTTCTGCCTCGATACGAGAGTCTACGGACAGTGAACCGTGATGGACTCCAATTGGCAGTTCCAGCATATTGAATCCGGCAGCAAGTGCTTCGGCGCTCTGTCTGGTATTTACAAATACAAGTGTGGATACATTTTCCAGTACAATGTCCCTTACGCATCGTATATGTGCTGCAAAATTAACATCGCATGCAAGTTTCTTTGAGAGTGTGATGTCATCATCCGTAACCTGTGGGCAAACTACACTAAAATCAAGAAGTTTAAGCAGGGATACGGAAATAATAGAAACCTCTCTTTGTGAACCAGCAAGGAACTTTGCCACTTCTTCAGGATTACCAACAGTGGCTGAAAGCCCGATTCTCTGGAACTCTCCGGAAAGTTCCACAAGTCTTTCAAGGCCAACTGAAAGTTGAGTTCCTCTTTTTGAAGATGCCATTTCATGTATCTCATCCACGACAACATGAGTAACGTATGACAGGTTTTTCCTAAGGCGTGAGCCGGTGAACATTGCCTGCAAAGTCTCAGGTGTTGTAATCAAAAAATCAGGCGGTTTGCGTGACTGTTTTTGTCTCTCATACTGGGAAGTATCACCATGCCTGACCTGCACATCAATACCAAGTTCCTTTCCCCACCATTGTATTCGGGAAAGCATATCGCGGTTAAGTGCCCTCAAGGGTGTGATATAAAGTGCTGATATTCCGACTCTCTGCTCCTGGGTTTTAGCAAGAATTGCATGGAATATGGGAAGAACTGCAGATTCTGTCTTTCCTGAACCTGTGGGAGCAATCAGGAATGTGTGATCTCCATTTAGAATATATGGAAATACTCTCTCCTGTGGTTCGGTTGGAGCCTTAAATCCCTGTTTTTCCAGAGCACCCTGAATTCTCGGATCAAATGAATCGAAGATGTTACCAAAACTCATTTTCTGCTCCTTTTCTGTTCTCCTTTCTTTCCAGCTTTACGTTTCATTCTTGGCCGAACCTTACTTTCCTCGAGCTTTCTTATGTTTTTTAGTTTTCCAAGTTGAGTCCCATCAAGCAGATATGCCTGTGCATTATCGATGTCAACACCTCGTGATGAAAATAATGGTCCAAGAAGATCGTCATGTAGTGATTCATTAAAAGCAACACCTCCACAAAGTTCATTGAATGAAGGTACAATTATCATCTCAGGGTCGTTCCAGTTATCACTATCATTTTCAAGTTCAACACTGCTGAAATGTTCCTGAAGTACAGGGAGATTCAGACGAGTTCTTATCCAGCTTTGTTCTACCATGGCATATCCAAGTGAATCGGTAAGGCGGATAGTTGGGTGATTGTGTGCGGTAATAATGTACTGTGCTTTTAGCATTTCAGGGTCAGGCCATGTATGCCCGTGAAAATAACCCACATTTTCAATAATAGCTCCCCTTGCAGGATGTACTGTTATGTTCTCCCTTTCCGGCAGCAAGTACTCGATGCCTCCATCGTGATTTCCGGGGAATATTTCCACATCTGCATGGTCAGACAGGACCGAAAGGAAATGCGGAATCTCATTTCTCTCCTGCCATGAAATTTGTGGAACATTATGTTTCACATCCCCAAGCAAAATTATTCTGTCAGGAGAAACCTGACTGATGTAACCCAGAATTCTTTCAAGACCGTATTTCATTCGGCTTGGGATTGAAAATCCGCTTCTGTAAAGATCCCATTCGATTCCAAGGTGGATATCGGCAACTACAAGTGACTTTGTTTCGCTGCTTACCACAAGTGCAGGTTCATCAATAATAGGATCTATCTGGATGGTCATTTTTCCGGGTTTTAAAATCTCAAACTAGATGTTATCACTGGATATTGTCCTTTTGATTCATGCGGTCGATTTTCTCTGACATATCAAAGACAACTTTTTTCAGTTCATCAATGTCATCCTCAAGGTCGAGGATCTTATTGTACATGGGACTTCTGTCGTCTTTTATCGCCTGCTCCTGAGAAAAGCGCTGTTTACTGGGGAACACATACACATAGGTTAGCCACATGCCTATAAACGCCACAACAAAAAGTGCTGCAAGGAACAGCAGGTAGTGAGGAAAGAGAACCCTCATGAAGCTGTCACCTGAACTGTAATACTGCAACCTTGTGATCATCAGGAAGTTGAGCAGGGAAAAAAGAAACATAGTTTCTCCTACTATTATCAGCAGTCCTCCAATTCTTGTTGACATTTTCCGCTGCTTTGGAATTATCTTTTCAAATATGGCACTCATTAAAGATAATATGACATTTATCTATTATTATATTATGCAGCCTGTGAGTTGCTGATGGAATTATTGTTTTGACGTTTTTTGATATTCAATTTTCACTATTTTTATACTGATTTCAAGGTTCGATTCCAAGGATATTCAGGAGCTCAAGAGCTTCGGTTTTTCTGCGGAGAGTGCCGGATTTAGCCATGTAATGTATGGTTTCCTTGTTTTCTTCATAGAGAATCCGGAGCTGCTCCCGATACTCATCGGAGAACTCGTCATCTTTCTTCATATTATCACCTTCATTCCTTCAAGACCATCAATGGATTTCCCACACCCATCACAGTGATGGTAGTCTGGAGGGGGGCATGGGTCCAGTCCGGCGGTGAAGCAGTTCTGGTTGTGACATTAATTTCGGTTTCCCGGCGGCTGACTCCGCATCTTTCGACATAGTCAAGAACTATATCCCTGCCAACCTCGATGGCACATTCGATTGCTTCAGAATATGTTATTACTCCATGTCTTCCCAGGGGTGAGAATACATAGAAATTCCTGTCAAGTTCGTCCGGGGACTGGGCCCGTATAAGCATTTCAACTTTCTTAACACCTTTTCCTACAAGTGCGCCGATAGCGTTACCAACCTCGGCATGTTCCGGGACAATTACTTCGCCACCTATTATGGATGTGAAATCTTCAGTATAACTTTTAACAGGGCCACCAAGTAGTACCGTTGGTACTCCCATTCTGTATCCTGCCGGATATTCACCGCTTACTCCATCCATGATTACTTCTTTCGGGTGATGTGGATAAACAAAGGACATCAGTCCGTAACCCATATTCTGTGCAAGCATTCTTCTTACGAGTGAGCAGAATTCGAATTTACCCATCTGACTGAATTTGGACAGATAGAATGCTCCAATGTCAGATGCATGTGAATTCCACTGGTTGTAGACTTTCAGTACATGAAGTGCATCGGTTGGTGTGAATCCGATTGCCTGGACCAGTCTTTTCTGTATAAGCGAATCCAGCATCTTGTTTGAAGGTGGTACATTGGAAGTATCTGAAAGATCGTTAATGGATACAGGTTCATAATTAATGTAAGTCAGAAGCTCGGCTTCCTGTTCGGAAAGTCCTCTTGCAGGATAGTCAGTCCTGACAAAGAATGTTGTTGGCTGATAATGCCTGTCCATCATCTGGCGAGAAAGTATCCTGTTTCTTTTCAGGCTCCTGATGAAATCCGGGTATTTTTCGGCAGCAACACAAAGCGGGATAACCCTTCTTGGACCAATATTTACCTTCTTGTCCTTTACCCAGATGTGACTGTCACCGCCGTTGGCAAAGGTCTCCATTTTCATCGCCCTTACTCTTGTTTTCCAGCCACCTACAACGGAACCCGATTCACTTATCTCTGGCAGTCCTTCTTTTAGCATTGCAACATCGGTGCTTGTACCGCCAACATCAATTACGGCACAAGTATCTTCTTTTGCGAGATAGGATGCACCAAGAAGACTTGCAGCAGGTCCTGAGAATATGGTTTCTACTGGCTTTTCCAGTGCATCTTCTATGTTGTATACTGAGCCATCTCCCTTGAGCATAAGAATTCTTGCGTGGATTCCTCTTTTTTGAAGGTCCATGGCAACGGAATTGACAAATTTGTATGTTATGGGAATTAATTGTGCATTCAGCACTGCAGTCACACTTCTCTCATAAGCTCCAAGAGCCTGCGTCAGTTCGTGACCGCAGACAACCGGGAGTCCGGTTTCGCGCTTGAGGAATTCCTTGACACGTAACTCATGTTCGGGATTACGTGTGCTGAAAATAGCTGATACTGCGTAGGCTGATACATTGTCCATTGTGCTGCGGGCAAAATGTGTGAGTCTTGAAAGGTCAAGCTCATATTCCTCAGTGCCCCTGGGGTCGTGCCCACCTTCGATTTCTATCATATTTTCTGTAGGATATGGTTCTTCATGTGGGTGTTCTCCTACAACTACAAGTCCTACCGGTGTTCCTGTTCCTTCAAGAAGTGAGTTCGTTGAGAGTGTTGTTGATACTGAAACAAGGTTTACCTGTTTGAGATATTCAGGGTCAAGATGGTCAAGTACATTTTTGATTCCATGTTCCAGTTCAGGATATGTTGTGAATGATTTGTGGGAATCAACTATTTTCCCGTCACTTCCTCTCAGTATAACAGCATCGGTGTATGTTCCTCCTGCATCTATTCCAAGTCCGTAGTGCATTTTTGACCTCCTCACTCTGCCCTGTCAATGAACCACTGTTCGTGGATGATTTTAAGTGCCAGTGCTTCTGCATCTGTACTCAGCTTGAAAACATTCTGCATGGGTGGAAGTCTGGAATAAAGGTCTTCGGAGAAGATCATACGCTTTTTCCATCTGGCTTTTCTCACATGCTTTATGCCGGGGGCGATATTTTTGAACTCGTATTCTCCTTTTATTTTTCCCACTGCAAAGGAGCCGCGTTCTTTCAGAGGCATAATTACCATGTCTCCAATCTCAACTTCATTCATAAATCTCAGCACATCATCATACCAGTTCATGAGCCTGGAACTTTCGATGGTCATTAGACGGTCGACTATTATCTTTTTGAAGTGTTCCTGACGCTCGAATTCATCGAAGTCTTTCATGAGCTCGTCAAGGTTCTTCATCCTGGTTGTAAAATCTACAACCTTTTTGTTGAGACGAACTATCTTCTGGAAGCCTTCTTTAGAATCAAGACCTTTTCCGAGTTTTTTGAATTCGCGCCCCAGATCTCCCCGGAAATCCCTGTCGAATTCCTGATAGATCTCTTTGAGAGCTTCTTCTTTTTTGTGTTCCCGGAATGACATACTGAATTCCTGTAATTCGCCACCGAGTTCTTCCATTAGATGAATGTCTATGTCAAATGTGGCATAGCCTTCGTCTATACATGTTCTGCTTTTGTCCCCTGAAGGGTCCACACTCATATACCATATTGTTTTGCCTTTTATGCTCATGGTGGTATCCCCCATTTCAGGCTTCCTGACCTGTCATCCCCACGGACCATTTGTCAGGCATTTTTATGTGTCGTCTGAAACTGATGCCTTTTTCTTTCTAATTTTGAATTGGTCAGGTATTGATATATACTTTAGCGTCATTGGAATACACAAAGATTTAGTTTTGTACATCTGACTAACTATTAAATACATTATTACACAGTGACTACACGTTGACATCAAAGAAGTGAAGAAACATGATGCATCCACAGCAAACATGTAACATAAATCCTAAAAAACTGGATCAGATCGAGGAAAGTATTCGTAAATTACAGGCAGATATGCAGTTGTTTCAGGAGCAGAGCAACCAGAGATGTTATGAGCTTCTCTCTTCTGAGATAAGGAATAATTTCTCCCGGACCATGATTGGCAATATCCAGGAACGCATCGACCAGGACATTGAAAGCAATATTGCCTCCTGTTGTGATATGCGTGATTTCTGTAAAGGTGCTTTCACCGAGTTTTTGAACGAGACCGTGCAGCTCATAGATAAAGAACGGGTTGAGAAAGAAACCATCGATGAATACTGGAATAAGCTAGGAGAGATCCGCAAACTCGTACACTTTGAAGACTGCGACCTTTGTTTTAAGGAAGTTTCCCGCATCTTCCAGAAACAAATAGATGTCCTGTCATCACTCAGGATATATGATAAAGAAGGCACTTTCGTGGAAAACCTGCCAGATGTCAGCATGGAGGAAGTTGTCGATGATATCTGTGAACCCTTTGCAAACAAACAGCGTCTTACAATAATGAAAGCTTTAGTTCTTGATTCAAGAAGCTTCACTGACCTTTCAAAGCTAACCGGTCTGCGAGGCGGAAATCTCCTGTTCCATCTGCAAAAACTTGTAGACAAAGGAATGATCCTCCAGAGAAACGAAAGGGGAGATTACATTATCACCTCAAAGGGTCATTCTGTGTTCAAGGGAATTATGAATATCTATAGTTCTGTTAGTGAGAAAAGGAATGAATGTGGGGTTGTGGCAGATGAGAGCGTTGAGGATGCGGTTTGAGATATGCAACAACTAATCCTAAAAGTGCCAGGCTGTTTAGTTTGAAGATTAATGTTAGGAAAATTGGATATCTGGCATATATATACATACTTTTTATAATTTCATATTATGCAAACAGGCGGAAGTACTATTCACTGATTTATTTAAATAAAATTGATACATAAGTGTGCATCAAATAAGATTATGCTTAATACTTTTTCATGGGATGTGAATTAACTGAAAAAACGTTTACTTGATGTAGCATTTGCTTCTGAAAAGAGAATGAATGTATTATTATCTCTACAGGACGGGGCAAAAGAAATGGCTACTCTTCTGGAATTAATAAACACGAACAGGAATTCATTGCTTCCTCAAATGAAGATTCTGGAAGCGCATTATCTTATTAAGCACTACAATGACACTTATGAGTTAACAACCATTGGAAAACTTGTTGTTGACAATATGATCCCTTTACTGGATAAAACCGATATTATAGATCTTGATATTGATTACTGGGGAAGCCGGAATCTTGATTTCATCCCATCTAACTTGCTAGATAAAATAGGTCAGCTTAAAGATTATGAAATAATAAATCCCCCTATCACAGAGTTATTTTCGATGCATAAATCTTTCAATGTTGATTATAATGTATCTTCGCATGTCTATGTGGTTACTACTATCCTTTACCCTGATTTCGATTCGATAATCGCAGAGCTTCTTGTGAATAATGTCAATTTCCATTACATTGTTTCGCAAGAGTTACTCAACAAGCTAAAAACAGAATATCAAAAAGAGTTTGCAGGTTTTATTAACAACAAATTTTTCCACATGTATGTTTACACTAAAGAGATGAAATTCATATATTTCACATTTGACAGTGTCCATTCTGTAATAAGTGCGTTTAATAAAAAAGGCGATTTCGATTACAAATTCATGTTGTGCAAAGGCCAGAGCGCAGTTGACTGGACAAAAGAACTTTATGATTGTATTCTTGAAGATTCAAGAGTAGTGGATGAGATTTAATTGGTTTTGTTCTTAAATATCACTTATCAATAACTTCCCAGTGGCCGCCCTTATCCGGGCCCACCCGCTTAAGCATTTCTTCACCCTGAAGCTTCTGAATGTTACGCTCTATGGAACGTGGAGTAACTCCTATTATTTCGGAAAGCTCGGCAATTGTGACATGCTGATTCTTCTGAACTTCATGTAATATTTTCTCCGACGTTTTCTCCGACGTTTTCTCCGACGTTTTCTCCGACGTTTTCTCCGACACTTTTTCAGGAATGACATCTTTTTCCAGTGGGAAAGTGATCTTATAATGATCTATATCGCTTGCAACCTCAGGTTCAATCTCATAATACGACTTCCAGCCGCTAAACATTTTGTCAAAGCCTGAGCCTGCGTTTTCGGAGAGTTTGATGACCCTGAATATTTTAGCGATAATAGGGTTTCTTGGCATCGTGAAATCTTCTTTTATGATGGATTCGATATCTTTTGGAAGGCTGCCGGGATTTAAGAATTCTATTCTGTCGAGAAAAACTCTTATCCGTGGTTTCATTGGGCTGAAATAATCGCAGTGCATCAGCAGATTCACAAGAGCTTCACGAATAGCAACAAGCTGGGGCTGGTTGTCAGTGGCAAAGCCATCAGCTCTTAAAGTGAAAGGCAGGTCTATCTTTTTGATAAGGCGTTCAAAAATGCTGAAATAGAACCGGAAAAGATTCTCTTCCTCAGAAAGCCTGTAATTATATCGGGTCGGTGCATCGGAATAAGACGTACCCATGATCTCAAGATAATCAATTCTGAAATCTGTAAGCATGCGATTGATATTGTCTTCATTTCCAAAGACCAGTAAACCGCCGATAGTTACTTTTCCATCGACTACGACCTGTAACTTCTCCAGCAATTGTTCCGTTGATAGTTTGTTATATCTGTGCTCAGGGTTTACATTCTCAAGATAAGTCTTGTAATCAGAGATCGTCCTCTCATCCAGGTCATCAATGGTAAACTCAGTAAGTTCCTTATCCTTCAAACCGAAGGAAGAATCTCTATACATAGCATCGATCTCAGCATCTGTTGCTCTCTGGTCTCCGCTGCCGGTTCGTATGAACGTATTTTTCCTCGAATTGAAATAGACTGGCTTCTGCCCGGAAGCAGGAACATAAAAAGCAAGCACGATTTTTCCATCAAAATCATACTTTATACTTCTTACCCTGATTTTCTGGTTGAACTTGTCCCCACGAAGAGTGGTGGTAAAATCCTGCTCGATCTTTTCGGCGTCTGTAACACCTGTAATCTCAAAAGTCTTCTTCGTTTGCTTTACTCCAAAAACAAGCCAACCACCATTAGTATTGGAAAATGCACTCACCGTTTCAAAACTGCTCTTAGGAATAGAGGACTTCGCCTCTTTTACTTCAAAATCTTCCCACTCAAGCTCTTCCAGCCGGTCGAACAGTTCTGTTTTATCCATGTTTGAGTTTCCTCTATTTCTCTTGTTGTAATTTCCTGGTTTCACTTTTTTGGTGTTCGCATTGCAGATACCCTAGTTAGCAAATTTTGTATATACAGTTGTAAAATGTTAAAATAGAACTTCTTGAATTAGGGTTGTGAAGTTTATATTATTTTTTTAAAATTCTTCTTGGAATGAGCAATTTAGAGATTAGGCATACTCTCTTATCACTTTGAATTCAAGATTATCTGAGTCAGCAACTTTTAATTTCATGCCTTCTGCAATTTCTTGTATTGAATTTTTTCTTAAAAGTATTGGGTCTTCATTCACCATAATCATTGAACTATCGGCAATACGGTCAACTATCAAAACATCAAATTTGTCACCGATTTCAAGCTCAATGATGTTTTCGTAATCAATTAGCCAGATGCCTTCGACTACAACAAGGCTGTCTATCTGACCCTGAAACACATTAGTTACATTCACTCTAAAAACTTCAACGTTACTCTCATCTGCAATATTGACATTATGTATCCATGTTCCATCTGTTTTCTCATCGACAAGGATTACTTTATCTTCAATGAATTCACCATCTTTTGAGAATTCCATCCAAACCTTGTTACCTACTACATCAATCTGCTTTGCGGTAAGTTCATAGCCACCACCGAGTTCAAGTGTGGAACCAATTCTCAGGGTGTACTTGTCATCACTGTCAATAATTAGATTAGTCAACTTGTTTGGTGTATTATCCTTTAGTGATACATACACATCTCCAAATAATTCCATGACATTATAGGTGTCTTCCCATGCACCATATTTAAAATCAATCTGCTGGATTTGGGTTTCATATATAAGTCCATCTCTCTTAATATATCTATTATCGACAAAAGACCCACCATAAATCTTGAGTTTTTCCTGCGAAATGAACCCTGCAAAGTTAGTTGCGTTTATTTCAATAAACTTGCCATCATCTAAACCAATTATATTGTGAAGGTCTGCACCAGTGTATGTTATGTCGCCCTCGTAAACAGCACCTACTGCCGGTTTATTGGTAGATCTCACCCTTTCCGCCAAAGAGTTATTTGTTTTATTTTTCTTGAGGAAAGACAATGTTTTTTGTTTTGAAACGCTTTTATGAATTTCCTTAAAATTAGAAATATTGTTCTGATTTGCTAATTCAATGAACTGATTATCAGGAATATTTTTATTATTTTCAAACCATTCAAATTGTTTTTTTAACCTTTGAGATAATTTCTTCAACCCAGTACCTGTATTATCATATTCTATATATCTTGAATGTGCAATGTCAAAAGGAAGCGGAACATCACTTTTTTCTTTGATTAAAATAGTTCCTATTTTGCATGCGTGCCTAAGTCCTAATTCATAAAATACATTTGGATTTGGAAAAGTAATATCTGCAACTACATAATCAGAAGTCATTAATCTTTTTAGAATATCATTTGTAATAACTCCTGGTATATCAACATCGTCTGCACGTGTTACGTCCAAATCAGGTTTCGCTCTTAAAATAGCTTCCTTTATGAGGTCATCATATTTACTTCGAAGACTTTCAGCAGAAATCATTTCATCTCCGATTTTTTGATTTCCGATTGGCATTATCACAAAACAAGTTTTAACCATAATCTGAACACTACCCCTATATAATCTAAGAAAAGACCATAATCAATTAAAAATATTTCTAATTTTTTGAGGTTTGTACTTAACTTTATTCCTCTCATAATAACCTTAAAGAACAACTTCCTCGTTAACTCTGCTTATATTAAAGAGGCTTTCAAATGGAACATTGTCATTCACATGGAGAAAAACTGAAAAATCCTATCAGACAGGCGAAGATCACAGAGAATATGGGCGTTGATGAACTGGTACATGCAATCGATGGGTGTGCTTTTGGTGCAGGAAAACTTGCAGACGCCGTTGACATCTACACTGAGATGCTTGCAAACGGGTCAACCAGTTTCTTCGGGCTTGCCGGTGCCATGGTTCCGGCAGGAATGCGTCAGATAGTTACCGATCTAATATACGATGGCTACATCGATGTGCTGGTCACAACCGGTGCAAACATGGTTCACGAAATCGTGGAATCCATGGGGCTGCACCACTACAAAGGCTGCGCCGAATGTGACGACATCGAACTTAAACACGATGAGATAAACAGGATATACGATGTCTACCTTCCTGAACCTTATTTTGTAGACTTCGAGGAAAAACTCAAAGCCATACTCTCAGATGTTGGAACTGACACCATATCCATCAGGGAATTCATGACACACCTTGGAAATAACATAGAGGACAGGGACTCAATCTTAAAAGCAGCAGCAGACATGAACGTACCGGTCTACTGTCCTGCAATCCAGGACTCAATGATCGGACTTCAGGCATGGCTCTACAAACAGAGCAACCCGCTCAACGTTGATGCCTTTGCAGACATGAAAGAGATAATCGATATCTGCTACGAGGCAAAAGACCCTGGAGCAGTTCTTATCGGCGGCGGAGTTCCAAAGAACTACATCTTCCAGTCTATGCTCATAACACACCAGGAATTCGAATACGCAATCCAGCTTACAATGGACACTCCAGAAACAGGAGGTCTTAGTGGTGCAACACTTGATGAAGCACGTTCATGGGGTAAGGTCAGCGAAACAGCACGCTCAGTAACAGTCCACTCTGATGCCACCATCACACTTCCGATAATGGTTGCAGCAGCAAGGAGCAGACTTGCAAAAATGTAAATTTCAGGGAGAAAATCACATGGAAAGAAAGACAGGACTCATACTTGCACTTGATGTCACAGACAGGCTTGAGGCAGTGGAAATATCTGAAAAGGTTGCGGGCTATGTTGATGCAATCAAAATCGGCTATCCACTCGTACTTTCAACCGGAATGGATATGATAAGCCAGCTTTCAAAATTCGCTCCTATAATCGCTGACTTTAAGGTAGCAGACATCCCTAATACAAACCGCCTGATATGTGAACAGGTTTTCAAGGCAGGAGCAGATGCAGTTATCGTCCAGGGATTTACCGGACATGACAGTCTTGAAGCTGCTGTAAAACTTGCAAAGGAAGAGAACAAGGACATTTATGTGGTCACTGAAATGAGCCATCCGGGTGCACTTGATTTCATGCAGCAGGTCGGAGAAGGAATCGCAAAGATGGCAGCAGATGCAAAAGCATCAGGTGTAGTTGCTCCGGCAACACGTCCTGAAAGGGTTGCAGAGATAAGAAAGATAATCGGAAACGATCTTTCAATAATCTCACCAGGTGTAGGTGCACAGGGTGGTTCAGCTTCAGATGTCATTAAAGCAGGAGCTGACTGGGTAATAGTTGGCAGAGCAATCTACCAGGCCGAAGATCCTGCAATGGCTGCAAAAAAGTTAGTTGATGAGATGAAAGAGTTCATCTGAACTTCTTTTTTCATATTAAAATAGTATACTAATAATATAGTGTGCCGATGATGATAAATCACATCTGATTTGTGATGAACCCTATGAGTTCTGAGGCACACATATAATATAGCATCAAATGTAGCATCATATGGACTGTGGTTTGTCCATCAGTTCCATATTGGTTTTAAGTATCTGTGAGAATACTTCGTTCTTTTTAACATCACACCTTGCTTCCTCAAGGTTTCTTTTAAGTTCCGCAACAGATGATTCAAGACTCTGTATGTAGATTGTCTGCTGTTCCAGCTTATTGTTGAGCTTCTTAATGTCAAGGTTCTGACGATGAATAGTAACATGATTTCCGATCTCACTGTTTGTTTTCTCGATCATTTCATCAAGTTCTTTTCTTTTATCTTCCATCTCAGCAAGCATTTTTTCCATCTCAGCTTCAAACTTTGAATTCTCCTCACGCTTCTGGTCAATATTCTCGCTTTCAGCTTTAATCTCAGCTTTCTTAGCTTCAAGAGCATTCATATCTTCCTGGAAAGCACGCTCCTTCTCTTCATGAGCCCTGACATTTTCTTCATGCTTTAACCTGAGTTCTTCACGCTCGGCATCAATCGCAGCCTTTCTCTCCTCAAAGGTCGCCTCAAAGGCTCTGATGTTCTCCTCATGCTCCAGCTTAATCCTTTCACGTTCGGCTTTAAATTCTGCTTTCTTTTCATCAAAAGCCTTTATCTTTTCTTCAAAAGAAAGCTCCTTTTCCTGATGCTCTTTAAGCCTTTCTTCATAGCCAGCAACAGTACTCTCAAGTTCTTTTGCCTTGTTTCCAATGTCAGAAATATCAGTCTGGATGTGCTCTCTCATCTTCTCAATGGAAGAGCGTTTTTCATTCAGAAGTGATTCATCATCTTCTAACTGTGTTTTTATTGTCTGGAAATCTGCTTTTTTCCTGTTAAACTCTTTCAGCTCTGAATAATATCCAGCCTTAATAACTTCAAGTGCTGCCTGTGATGTTGCTTTAGTGAACTCAATGGATAGCTCTTCTCCCTTTAAAAGCTGCTCTTCAAGTATCCTGCATTGTTCATCCAGCTCGGATCTCTTTGCTTTGTACTGTTCAAATTCAGTTTCATAAGCTAATCTCAGGGAATCAAGTTCATCCTTTTTAGCTTTATATTCAGCAAAATCCTTCTCATGTTTCTGTCTGGATACTTCAAACTCTTTGACACGGACTTCAAGTTCCTCACGCTTCTTTTCAAATTCAGCAATCTCTTTTTCAAGATCATCTTTCTGGTCTTGTGAAATAGCCTTATTTGCTCTTTCACTGGCAGATTTTATGATAGAACACTTTTTGCGGAGTTGTTTTTCCTGTTCGCTAAATTCATTTTTAAGCTTATCAAGTTCTTTCTGCTTGCTTTCATACTCGCTAATTTCAGACTCATAGCGTTCTCTGATTTTAACGAGTTCAGCTTCTTTCTCAATAAGTCCCTCTATATTGGAATTGAAACCCTCCGGAATATTAACTACCTGGGTTGATGCCTGAGTAGAAATATTAGAATTACTGGAAAAAGTGTCATCATTTTTATCGGATGCAGGTACATAGTTCTGAGGACCTGATGAAGCATTATTTACGTCTTCATGTTCCTCTTTCATAACGGGCTTGCGGTAGATATTAGGGGTGAATACCTTGGATGAATTATCATTTTCCTTGTTCCTACCTGTTAAGTTCAATGGATTCATACTATCATTTCCTTATTTTTGTTTTCAGCATTCAGCTGAGTCCAGAATTCCGGTGGCATATTCTTTGCAATTTCAAGTGCACCTTCTGAGATCCCGTATACAGGATCGATATCACAAATGACTTTACCACCGCCAAGCACCTTCAGTTCGTTCTCGATAAAAATATCAAGCCCCTCAAGGTCGCTGGTCCCCCCTAAAATATGGATGTTGTTCCTTAGTTTTTCACGCAATTCCGGTTCAATATCAGATATCAGTTTGATAATTCCCGATACAATATCCGTTACAACGAATTCACATGCCAGTTGCAACTCTTCAATAATAGATTCCTGAACATTGCCACTTTCAAGAGGTACGTCAACGACACATGTGTCCGGAGCTGAAACCAGCCGGCCGTATTTCTCTTTCCATTCACTGGCAAGTTCCTCGGTTACTTTTGAATCTTCCCACCTTTCGCTAATGAGCTTAACAATTTCAGAATCAATATCTTTCCCGGCACATGAAAGTCTCAGGCAATCATTTTCCCTGGGAACTTCACTGTCAATTATGGATATATCTGTTTTACTGTACCCAATATCCACTATAATGGATTTGTCAGGAAGATTATTCTTGTAGGATGCACAAAAGAGTTCATCGACAAGCATAGCACCTGAAAATACCTCATTTGCAAGCTCAAGGAATTTACGTTTGTATTCTCTGCTTGCATTAGAAGGAGTTCCAAGTATCGCATACTTATCTCTGCTTGCGTCAACATCGTGCTTTTCAAGAATGGATTTCAGGAACTTTCTGCAAGCGTCTATGTCTTCCTCTGTCCGGAGTTCACCTTTGAAAAGCTCTATTATATTCCCATCTTCCAGTTCAAGTGCATCCTTGCCGGATACTACTTTTTGTTCCTGGTTGTTGCTGCCCTCAGTGGAAACAACAACTGCACTGCGTTCTGTGAATTTTTTACCTTCACTGGTACACACAGATGTTTTGAACATTCCTGCATCTATTCCAATATACAGGCTATTGTCACTGGTTGTCTGATCTTCCATGTAATCAACTACTTGTTTTTAAGACCCACATGGAATTACAACAAAATACATGGGATCCGTTTTTCTTAATAAAAGTTGATTCGATTAAATCAGTATTTATATATTATGAACATAGGATTTGCAGTTATGGCTATACTTTCAAGTCAATAAAATCCATAAAAGATAAAAAAAGGTAGCTATATACTGTTTTTTGAAAAAATGTTTCATGTCCAAAAACACGGAATATATGAGAGTTATTTTATATATCTATCTGTATGTTTCTTGTACAGTACATGCACTATTCCATCCGCCAGACCAAGTTTTGGTACATGCATGTATTCAATGTCACCCCATTTCATGACAGAGTAATAAATCTTGGAAGCTGGAACTATAACATCAGCCCTGTCCGGCCTTAAACCAAGTTTTGTTATCCTCTGTTCCAGAGTAAAGCCTCTAAGGTATTTTTTAAGCTGACGTATATCATCCCTTAAAAGTAGTGTACCGTCTTTTCGGCCTGACATTCGATGAAGTTTATTAATGTTGCCGCCACTGCCAATGGCATAATCCGGAGTATGGTCATTGGTCACTTTCCTGACCCATTTTTTCATCTCATTCCATTCATCTTTTGTTACAATGCCTTCAAGCAACCGGATTGTACCAATATTGAATGACCTGTACGCGAATACTTTTTTCCCCTTAAACAGGATAAGTTCTGTGCTTCCACCACCCACATCAACATGCAGGTAAGTTGAATCATCGCTTCCGATTATCTTTTCAATCCTGTTTGAATAGATTATCTTTGCTTCTTTCCTGCCGCTTATCACATTCAGATCAATGCCGCTTTTCTTTTTAATCCTGGCAATGATTTCATCGCTGTTTTCTGCTTCACGCATGGCTGAAGTGGCGCATGCCATGTAATCCAGTGGTTCGTACGCGTCCATCAGATACTTAAATCCAATCATGGTTTTTATGAGACGTGATTCTTTTTCCGGAGAAATATTATTGTGAATGAAAGCATCTTCACCAAGTCTGATTGGCATGCGTATAAATGATATCTTCTCAAAGACCGGTTCAACTCCTTCAGAATCTACTTTTGAGAGAAGAAGCCTGACAGCATTCGAACCAACGTCAATGGCAGCAAATTTCATTCTGTGTCCTCATTTTGCAGTTGTTTTTCAAGGAACGCGTATATATCTTCCTGGGCACGGCAGAAATTACATTCGTTTCTGACATATCTGTTGTCCTGTTTTTCATTAATTATTCTGGCTTTTGTATTATCAGAAAACTGGATGTCCATGTGTTCTCTCAGTTCTTTCTGTAAAGCCAGATCGTATATCGGTGTAGCAACTTCAACACGCCTGTTGAGGTTTCTTCCCATCCAGTCAGCAGATGAAATGTAATATTTTTCCTGTCCCTCGTTACAGAAAATAAATATTCTGGAGTGCTCAAGATATTTATCTACTATACTTGTAACTTCAATATTCTCACTAAGTCCTTCAACACCCGGGACAAGTGAACATATTCCCCTGATAACAAGCTTAATCTTAACTCCGGCATCATTAGCTTCATAGAGTTTGTCTATCATACCACTGTCAACAAGGCTGTTCATCTTAGCATGAATGTATGCTGGTTTCCCTGCTCTTGCGTTTTTTATTTCATTATCAATGAGTTTTACAAACTTATTACGCATCTGGAGTGGTGCAACGACCAGATGCTCATAATCGTATACCTTGTAGTTATGGTCAAAGAAATCAAAGATTTTTTCAACTTCATTTGTGATATCTTCATTTCTTGTCATCAACATGTGGTCGCAATAGAGTTTGGCAGTGGATTCATTGAAGTTCCCGGTTCCGATACAGGAATAATGAATAGTGTCTTCTCCTTCTTTCCGTGTAATGTGGCAGAGTTTGGAATGCACTTTCAGGCCCGGCACACCATCAATAATTCTTGCACCAGCATGTTCAAGTTTCTGTGTCCAGTAAATGTTGGATTCTTCATCAAAACGAGCCTGGAGTTCAATGACAACAGTAACTGTTTTTCCATTCTTGATAGCGTTTATGAGTGCATTGATTACATTTGAATTGCGTGCGACCCTGTATAAGGTAACTTTTATGCTTGTAACATTAGGATCGATTGCCGCTTCCCGAAGCAGATCAATGAAATAATCAAAAGACTGATATGGATAGTGTAGAAGAATGTCCTTTTCCCTGATAGCAGCAAGCATACTCTTATGCTTTCTCAGGTCTTTGTGTGGCAAAGGCTGCTTCTTTTCATAATAAAATGATTCGGGCCCTATTTCCGGGAATCCCATGAAATCCTTTGCATTATGATATTTCCCGCCTGGTACAAGGTTTTCGAATTTCTGTATATCCAGCCTTTTCAGAGTGAAATCAAGAAGATAATACGGCATTTCCCTGTCATAAACAAAACGTACCGGCTGGCCTTTTTTTCTTTCCTCAAGACTCTCTGATACTTTTTCAAAGAAACTCTTGGTCACATCATCATCAATATCAAGCTCAGCATCTCTTGTAAGTTTAATAGTGTATGCGCCTATGGAGTCATAATCAAAGGTTGAGAATATGTCATCCAGTCCGAAACGGATGATGTCATCAAGCATGATTACACATTTTCGTCCCTCTGAATCCGGAAGATTAACAAAACGTGGAAGCACGTCTGCAGGAACTTCTATCAATGCAAATTTTGAGCTTTGGGGATCCCATTTCTTTCTGACATCTACCACCAGGTATATGACCTGGTTTTTAAGGTATGGGAAATCCGGGATGTCTTTCAGCATTACAGGAATAAGACGTGGGCGAACTTTTTCCTGGAAATAAATTTTCAGGAATGCTTTCTGCTTATCATCAAGCTGGGTTTCATCGACAATGAAAATATTCTGAGTTTCAAGTTCTTTTGTAACTCTTGTGAAAACCTTATCGAATTCATCCCTCAGGTCAAGTACGGTACTGTGTACTTCTTTCATGACCTTTTTAGGCGATGCTCCGACCATTGCTTTTGATTTCACATCCGCATCTATCATCCTTTGCAGAGTACCTACCCTCACGCTAAAGAATTCATCCAGATTGGAAGAAAATATCCCAAGGAATTTCAGACGCTCAAGTAAAGGGACACTGGGATCCTTTGCTTCCTGCAGTACTCTTGCATTGAAAGAAAGCCAGCTGATTTCCCTGTTGACATATTCGTTTACTTCATTAGACATAAAACTCATGTTTTTCAGCTTCAAAAACGTTAGAACGCTGTTGTGTTTTGATAAAACAACAGTGATTCTATTATATAACACTTCATACAGTTTCATATATAGTAGTATATAGCACAATATAGCTTACATATTCAATACTATTCAGGCTGCAGCCTGTTATCAGGAGTTGTAAATTCCTGCAATTGCCTGTGAAAACCTTACACTGAAATCAGGGTCAATAACCTTTGACCATGCTTCAGGGAATGAATCCAGCAAGGATGCAAGTTCCTTTTTCCTGTATTCCATATATGCATCGACGCCCGGATAATCCCTGATACTTGATTTCTTTCCGTGTGCTTCTCCCCACACGCCATATTTCTCAAAGTTTTCAAGCATTTCGAGTGCAACCACAGTATCATGCATATCACCAAGATTGTCCTGAAGACCTTTGAGATCTTTTATAATGCTCTTTGATTCGGAACCAAGAACTTCCTTAAAGAACTCAATGGTATAACGCAGTATCTTCACATCAATTCTTAGCTGGTGGTATTTTTCAAGGTAAGGATCAATTTTTGTGTCGTCAGTAAGTACATCACCATATGCCCTGACAGTTGCAAGCTGGGAATAAAGAAGCACTGGCAATACATCAACGACTCTGGCAGGTATAGGTTCACCATTTTTCTTTGCAGATTTCATCTTCCATGATTTCTTAGTATTCAGATAGTCTGCAAAGTTCTTTTTGAATTTATTATAAGGTGAATCATCAAGGTACACAAGCATATTTCCACGATGCTTTGCTCTTTCAATCAGGAGAGAGTCTGTGAGAGGCTCAATTTCCAGGGCTCTTTCAAGTGGCTGGGCTGTAAGATAATGGTCTATCTTCTCAAGGAACACGTCCAGATCACGAACAGTTCCAAGTGTTTTCCTTATGGATTTTACGCCCTTGTAATAGGGAGTCATATCTTTCATGTTAAGATAATCCTCAAGAACCTCTACAATTGAACGCATACGCATTGCAGCAACCCTCATATCATG
The DNA here is from genome assembly GCF_000504205.1 of Methanolobus tindarius DSM 2278. NCBI lineage: Archaea > Methanobacteriati > Methanobacteriota > Methanomicrobia > Methanosarcinales > Methanosarcinaceae > Methanolobus > Methanolobus tindarius. Next base: position 2,491,231 of record NZ_AZAJ01000001.1, read on the forward strand.
GAGTTCTTCAATATCCCTTCCGATTTTTGTACCTCTCTCATGTTCAAGCATCTGACCGAAATGATACATGAGGATCTTGCGTGCAGCTTCACGCATTGTATCATCAGATTTTATATTTGTCTTTTTAAGTGACCTGAATTCCGCATAGGGTACAATAAGTTCCTTAAGATCAGACTTTTCATTTGAAGAGGGATCTTCTTCAGGTTGATTATCTGCTTTATCTTCATCCTCTGTTTCCTGAGTTTCTTCAATATCCTCGATTTCTTTTTCAATTTCAGGTTCAATAACTTCTGCTATTTCAGGGAACTGTGTTGTTTCAAGAGCTGTAGTTTCTTCCGGTTCCTCTTCAACATTACACATTTTATAATTTTCATCGTCAACTGCATCTGCTGCAGTTACAACTTCAGTTTCGGTGATGGTTTTTTCCTCATTGAATTCCATAATTATGGACTCCGAACGTTTTTCTTCAGAATTTGTATCACTTACCATGTAGGTATTTTCATTATCACTTGTACCTGTAAGAAAAGCAGGCTCATAGGTACCTGATGTGATATTAGTCATTAGAATGCCTGCAAATGTTGTAAGGACAGAACAGTCATTGTGCTGAGGTTCAGTACATGGAACACTATCCTTCTGGTATTTTTCTTCCTGCCGCCTGGAATCTCCCAGTGCCTGCAGGAAATAATTGACAAAGATATTGATTAAAAGCAGGAAAATTCCAAGTGAATAGGCTATTATTGCATAGCTGACCCGTGGATAAACCCAGTTGTCAGGGAAAGATGACATAAAAACAAGCAGTCCGGTTGCGGATAACAACAGACCTGCAAGGAAAGAATAACTACGTGAGAGCTTCTGGCGTATTCCTGCAGCATTGATTCCAGATAGGATCAATACTACTCCTGTGGCAAGTAACATGCAGACAACCAGGATTGTCTCAGTCCCAGAACCTCGGTTGAGTCTGCTGACAATAGCAAAAAGTAACCCTGTCATGCATGACACCAGGCCTGCAAGAAAACCCAGTGATGCCGCTAAGGAGTATTTTCTTACAAATATATTCGATGACATTGTTCTCCCCTCAGCAATTACAAGCTGCTCCTCTTTATTCAGGTTATATTTATATGTAACCTCTATAGATTCAAATTAAAGTTTTATCCGTTTCAGTTCTTTCATAGTTCCACGGATAATTTCCTGTTCACGTTTTAGCTGACGTAGCTGACTCTTGATAAGACGTTTCTTTGAACTCTTATTTTTGGATCGTTCAAGTGAGTTTTTAGCAGATTTGATATTTTCACTTATTTTGAACTTCACGATTTCCTTATCTTTGAGTATCGCTTTGACGGGACATATTTTTATGCATTTCCCACAATTGATGCACTTATCTTCTTCGATTAAGGCCTTTCCTTTTACCATTTCAATGGCATCCACTGGGCATTTTTTGACGCATTTCTTGCACGACACGCATTTTTTCTTATTAACCCATGGCATTATATCAGTCCTCACTATTAGTTTGTTAAGCAGATATAAAAATATATAGTAATATATGTAGTATAGATAAACAACTGGACAGTCATTTGTGCACTGGTATAATTAAACCCGTTTTGGACAGATACCAGAATTATTTCTTCAGGAGGGATGAGGATATTATAAGCATTCAACCGGGCATTGATCCGCTATATGCCACTATACTGGAAAAAATCGTACTTTCAATGATGATAGGAATTCTTATAGGTCTTGAAAGGGAACACTGGCGTTCAGACAAGAAAGTATTTGCAGGTGTGAGGACTTTTTCCATTACATGTATTACAGGTGCAGTTGCTGCATTTCTTGTTGATTACATCGGAATGTGGATACTAATATTAGCTACAGTGTTGGTATTAATTGCCTCTGCCTCCCTTATTTACCTGGTCAATATTCTCAAAGGAAAATCAGGTCTTACCACAGCTATTGCATTGTTCTGTACATATCTTCTGGGAATAATAGTTGCCCAGGGTCTTTATCTTATAGCAATAGTCACAGGACTTCTGGTTACATTCCTGCTTATTGAGAAAAAACCGCTTCACTCCTTTGCAGAACATCTCTCTGATGAGGATATAAGCAGTGCTCTGAAGTTCCTTGCAGTTGCTTTTGTTCTGTATCCTGTTATGCCTGAAGAACCTATCTTTGGAATACTAAACCTGAAACAATCCATACTAATTGTTGTACTTGTTTCCTTTATCAGTTTTGTAAGCTACATCTCCCTGAAAAAACTCGGACCTCGCGGAGGTATTCCTTACTCGGGTTTCTTTGGAGGTTTTATTAGCAGTGAAGCAACTGTTGCAGCTCTGTCCGGTATGTCAAAAAAAGGTTCATTGCTTAAAGATTCGGTTCACATCGGCTCTTTATTGTCAGTGGTTTCTATGATCATAAGCAACACTATTATTGCATTAATAGCCGATCCAACTGCCCGGACCGCTTCTCTGATGGCTCCTCCGTTTATTATTATGGGCATTGTAACTCTCATATTTGTAGGTCTGAAATGGAAAAAGACAGTAAATCCCAATGATACTATAGATATAGGTTCACCGTTTGCACTTGGTCCGGCATTCAAGTTTGGTGCTGTTTTTACAATACTGCTGATTTTTGCAAATTATGCTAATGTCTACGGAGGCGCCGAAGGAACCTATATAACCGCACTTGGTGGAATTGTCAGCAGCTCGGCAGTTACTGCTTCGGTTGCAGCTCTCGCTTTCTCAGGTAACATTTCTGTCCAGACCGCAGGAATAACGGCTGTGCTTGCAGGCCTTATAAGTACTCTCAATAAGCCATTGTATATCAAAATAAGCGGTTCACCTGAGTTTTTCAGGACAGCCGTCCTGTCTTTCATAATTATTGCATTGTGTGGAGCAGTCACTCTGTTGATATGGAGTTTCTATATGTGATAATCCTATGATATACATATAAATATAACTATATATACGAAGATGAACCATATTTAAAATGATATTATGCTTGAAAATGTAGATCTCACCAAAACGCTTCCAAAGGAAGAGTATAAAACGATAATGGAAGACCTTAAAATTCAGATGGGTGAGCTGCAGCGAAAAGCGTGGAAAATGGATATTCCGATAATTATCGTTTTTGAGGGATGGCATGCTTCAGGTATGTCTGAGATCATAAACAGGTTCCTTCTAACCTTAAGCCCGATGGGTTTCAATTTGCATACTACCGGAAGGCCTTGTTATCAGGAAGAACAGAAACCTCTTTTGTGGCGTTTCTGGACAAAGATTCCACAAAAAGGCAGAATGGCAATTTTTGACAGAAGCTGGTATCGCAGAATAATTATTGAACATAACAAGAAGGGCAAAGCCAATAAGAATATGCAAAAATGCCTTTCCAATCTTACATATTTTGAACGACAGCTCACAGACGGTGGATATCTTCTGATTAAACTCTTCCTTCACATAAGCAAGGATGAACAGGATAAGCGATATGGGGAAATGAAAGATACCGGGATTCCCCAGTTTATCATTGAAGAGGAAGAAAGGGATTACCTGAATGGATATGATAAATACCTGCCACTTATTGAAGGAATTCTTGAAAAAACAGATCGTTCCTTTGCACCATGGACAATTGTAGAAGCAGATGACAGGAATTTTGCAACTGTAAAAGTGCTGGCAAAGGTTATAGAATCTATTGAATACAGGATTCAGGATCTTGAAAACAAGGAATTATTGGAACAAAACCAGAAAAAAGATACATGTGTCATTCCTAATATCGACTCTTCCATTCTGGAAAAAATAAATCCTGACAAGAGTCTCACTTATGAAGAGTACAAGGCAGAAAAGAAAAAATGCCAGAAAAAGCTGAAAACCCTCCAGTATGATCTTTTCAGAAACAGAATACCACTTATTGTTGTATTTGAAGGCTGGGATGCTTCCGGCAAAGGTGGAGGTATCAGAAGGCTTGTTAAAAAGCTAAATCCCCGGCTTTACCAGGTAACTCCAGTGGGAGTGCCCACTCCGGATGAGCTTCGACGTCATTACCTGTGGAGATTCTATAATCAGATTCCAGAGGCAGGCCATATAGGAATTTATGACCGGAGCTGGTATGGACGGGTATTGGTTGAGAGAGTTGAGGACCTGTGCAATGTTGAGGAATGGAAACGTGCTTACAGGGAAATCAATGAATTTGAAGAAACTCTCTCTAACTACGGTACTATAATTGTCAAGTTCTGGATGCACATTGATAAGGATGAGCAGCTTAGAAGGTTCAAAGAGCGCGAAAAAGTAGATTATAAACAATGGAAGATAACTCCTGACGACTGGCGCAATCGCGAGAAGTGGAATCTTTACCTTGATGCTGCCGATGAAATGCTCACAAAGACCAGTACTTCATGGGCTCCCTGGACCATTGTGGAATCCAATGACAAATACTATTCCAGAATCAAAATTATGAATACGGTCATTGGCCGCATTGAGAGTGAACTTAAGGAACGGGGACTTCAGTAATTGTTCCCATCAACATTTGTTTTGTTTTTCTAATTTTCCAAAATATTTTGAAAAATCTGTCCACTAAAATTGTAACTCTCAAAACATAATAAAATAAACAATTTAGTATATTTTGCACTGGAAATAAAGGGCTTACAAATATAACATAACTAACAAAATTAGTGAATCTCTTCTTTTGCATATTGTGTTTAGATTTGTATCTAGATCTCTTTTTATAGATTTAATTATATAGTATATTTGACCACAAAATCTATTAACTGGGCAAAAGTTCAACACACATTCAATGTGCTTAAAATGCATATTATGTGCTAACATGGCCGGCGACCATTGATATTCAAAAATGCTGACAAAGGGTTATAATGCAAAATAATAACATTCCTTCAACATGTATTCCGGGTGAACTAAAACTGGACTATAACCAGTTATTCAATAACGATTATACTATCATGTTAATTATTGATCCAGAAAGCCTTCAGATTATTAATGTCAATAATGCTGCTTCTGATTATTACGGCTGGTCATGTGAAGAACTGATACTAAAGAAAATAAGCCAGATTGATATCTCTTCTGAAGATGAATTAAAAACGGAGCTTTGTAAAGCTAAAACCGGGATAAAAAATCATTTTCACTTTAAGCATCAACTACAAAATCTTGAAATACATGATGTTGAACTCTGTGCCATTCCAATAAAAGACAAGAATAAAACACTGCTGTGTCTCATTATCCATGATATAACTAAAACAAAGCAAATAGAAAAAGAAAATATTCTTGAAAAAGCAAGATTAAGAAGTATCCTTGAAATTTTAGAATCAAAGCATGATTCTATTCAGGAATTCCTTGACTTTGCATTAAATGAAGCTATTAAACTCACCAACAGTAAAATTGGTTATATCTACTATTATAATGAGAAAAAAGAACAGTTCACCTTGAACACATGGTCAAAAGGGGTGATGAGGGAATGTGACATCACAGAACCCCGGACCATATATAATCTCAAGGAGACGGGTATATGGGGAGAGGCAGTCAGGCAGCGTAAATCTATAATTGTAAATGATTTCCACGCTCCTGATCCGTTAAAAAAAGGCTATCCTGAAGGCCATGTAATACTTCATAAGTTCATGACAATTCCTATTTTTAAGAACAATAAGGTTGTTGCTGTAGTCGGAGTTGCCAACAAAGAATCAAATTATAATGAGAACGACACTCTACAGCTTACTCTACTAATGGATTCCTTATGGAATATCATAGGAAAGATCGGAGCTGAGAATGCGCTAAAAGAAAGTGAAAAAAAATATAGGGAACTCTTTGAAAACGATATAAGTGGCGTGGCAATCCACAAAATAGTTTTTGATGATAGTGGAAAGCCAATTGATTACATCTTCCTTGATGCAAATGAAGCATTTGAAAAACATACCGGACTGGAAATAACTGATATCATAGGAAAGCGTGTTACTGAAGTTCTCCCGGGTACTGAAGAAACATCTTTGATAGAAACATATGGAAAAGTTGTACTAACTGGAAAACCTGCTGTTTTTGAAACGTATTCACCACAATTGAATAAGCATTATAGTGTTAGTGCACATAAAGTTGACAATGATTCTTTTGCTGCTGTATTTCAGGATATTACTGAACGCAAACAAGCAGAAACTGCCATTTTTGAGAGTGAAGAACAATATAGGACTCTTTTCACAGAAGCACCTCTTTCGATAATTATACATGACAAAGAAAGCGGAGAGATTATCGATGCTAATCCTAATGCCTGGAAAATATATGGTTTTTCTTCGCTTGAGCAATTACAAACAAATGAATTCTGGATGGAGCCACCATATTCTTTTGAAGATGCATTGGGATGGATACATAAAGCTGCAGCCGAAGGTGCTCAGGAATTTGAATGGTTCAACAAAAAGGTAACTGGAGAATTATTCTGGGAGCATGTCCGTTTAAGCCCTGTAAACATCAACGGTGTAGAAAGGGTAATGGCAACTACGGTTGACATAACTGAACGTAAAAATGCGGAGATTGCACTAAAAAACAGTGAGGGACAACTGCGTACATTGGTAGATACCATTCCTGATCTTGTCTGGCTGAAGAATTCCGATGGAGTATACCTGTCATGTAATACCAAATTTGAACGTTTCTTTGGTGCAAAAGAGGAAGATATCGTCGGGAAAACCGATTATGATTTTGTCAATAAAGAACTTGCAGATCTCTTCAGGCAAAAAGACATTGAAGCATTGGAAGCCGGCGGACCATCTGTAAATGAGGAACTCATTACCTTTGCGGATGACGGGCATCAGGAATATCTGGAAACCATTAAAAGTCCCATGCATGATTCCAGTGGTAAAACCATAGGAGTTTTAGGCGTTGGAAGGAACATTTCTGAAAGAAAACAGGCGGAAAAAGACATCTTAGAGGAACGCAAGCGTCTGGCGAATATCATCGAAGGTACAAATGTCGGTACATGGGAATGGAATATACAGACTGGTGAAACCATTTTCAATGATCGCTGGGCAGAGATGCTTGGCTATACTCTGGATGAGTTGACTCCATTTGATATCCATACGTGGAATAAGCTGGTTCATCCTGTAGATATGAAAAGATCAGAAGCAGTTCTTAAAAAGCATTTTGCCGGTCTATTGGATAACTACGAGTATGAAGCTCGTATGAAGCACAAAAATGGGGACTGGGTATGGGTGCTTGATCGTGGTAAAGTTATAGAGTGGGATGAAGATGGAAAGCCACTTCTTATGTACGGAACTCATGCCGACATTACAGAGAAAAAGAGATCTGAAAAGAAAATTGAAGAGGAACGTACCAGAAAGAAAATACTCGTTGAACAATCAAATGATGGTATTGTCGTTGTAAATGGCAAAGGCGAAGTAGTTGAGGGTAACCAGAAATTTGCGGATATGCTGGGCTATACCATGGATGAAGTTCTAAGTTTACACGTTTGGGACTGGGAAAATGTTTCAACACGCGAAGAAATACTTGAGATAATAAATGATATTGATGAGTCCGGATTTACATTCGAGACATGTCATCGTCGTAAAGATGGGAAGCTACTTGATGTTGAGGTTAGTTCGAACGGGGCTATTTTAAGTGGTCAGAAACTGGCCTTTTGTGTTTGCAGGGATATTACTGATAGGAAAAGAGCCGAAGAAATGCTAAGGCAGGCAGAGAAGAAATACAAGCATGCCTACAAGCTTTTGAGGGAGGTTATTGAAAGTCCAAAGGATGTTGTCATATTCGCTCTGGACAAAAATTATTGTTACATTACTTTTAACGAGAACCATCGGATAACAATGGAAAATATATGGGGTACTAAAATTGAAATTGGCTCCAGTATGCTAGAGTATATTCAAAATCCCGATGACAGGCAAAAAGCAAAATCTAATTTTGACAGGGTACTTGCAGGAGAGGCTTTCACCATTGTCGAAGAGTATGGCGATTCCTTATTCGAAAGAAAATGGTACGAGAATGTGTACAGTCCTCTGGAAGATGACGAAGGAAATATTATCGGGCTTACATTGTTCTTAACAGACATAACTGAAAGTAAACAGGCTGAAATGGCTCTTATCCAGGCAAAAGCACTGGCTGAAGAATCGAGTCAGATTAAATCAGAATTCATCGCGAATATGAGCCATGAACTTCGCACACCTCTTAATTCAGTTATTGGTTTTTCACAGATATTAAATGATAAAATATTTGGTGACCTGAACGATAAGCAAAATCAGTATGTTTGTAATATACTTAAAAGTGGAAATCATCTGCTGGAATTAATCAATGATATTCTTGATCTTTCTAAAATAGAATCTGGCAGCATGGATTATAATCCTGAAATGATTGACATTTATGAGGAGATGCATGAGGTCATATCATTGATGGATCCTTTGTTCAAAGAGAAAAAACATGATTTTGAAGTCAATATCGAATTTGAAAAGCTGGAAATCAATGCTGACCGGTTAAAGTTCAAACAGGTAATTTATAACCTTCTTAGCAATGCTATTAAATTCACACCTGTAAAAGGTAAAATGCAACTAAATTCTAAAATTGTGGATGGCAATGTTGAGATATCTATATGCGATAATGGTATAGGTATTCCTCTTGATCAGCAAAAAATAATATTTAATCCGTTTAAACAGGTTAGTTCTTTTGTAAACCGCAGTCATGGTGGAACAGGACTTGGACTTGCCATTGCCAGACATTACATCGAGATGCATTCAGGGGAAATAATTGTAGAAAGTGAATCCGGCAAAGGAAGCACTTTCACCGTCAGAATTCCAATAAACCAGATAAATCAATAATCTTCCCTGAAGTAGATATCCCTTTCAAAGAGCAAGCGCCAGAGGTCTGCTTTTGTGTCCGCTCTGTCTGCATCAAGTTCTGCTCCTTTTCCGCTTATTTTTACGATGATATCCTCTTTTGTAAGATCAATCTCTGTGATCCGGCTTCCCATCCTGCTGTAATCCAGGCCATCAGCCATTCTTAATATGGCCGAAAGAATGAGTATATCCTCACGCATCTGGGATGGGAGTATAAAGAAATTTCTTTTAAGGGATAGTTTTTCCAGTTTTTTGAGGTCTATTCTTTTCTTATGCAGGAATGCCATCCATGGAAGAATTGCACAGAGTGGACATGGGAGTTCATCTGGACATGTTTCCGAGAGAATATCCCGTCCAACCTTATGATGCTTTTTTACATCGGTCATGACTCCTATGTCATGAACAAGCGAAGCAATTCTGAGTGTATGAAGTAACTCACTGCGCAAATGATGTATGCTTTTTAGTTCTGTAAAAAGCCTGTAGGAATTTTCTGCAACTCTTCGTGCATGTTCTCTTTCAATTCCATATTCCTCTATTATTTCCTGAAGAGGTGAATATTTAACAGTTCTGTTCTCAGCATCTATATTGTAGTTAAGTATACTGGCATTTTTTCTTACATTTTTCATAAAAAGCTTAAGACCATTATCGAACTTTGAACTGCTTCCCGGAGTAAGTCCTTCTTCGTCCCTGAGATATTCAGCTATCTGGTTCAGTTCTGATTCCGTACCATCGCCTGTAAGTTCAACTTCCAGTTCGAGATAACTTTTCTTGCTCTTCTCGCATTTGAGAATTACATCATCAAAGCTCAGCTCTGCAACATTTCTCTGGCCGGTGCCCAGAAGGAAATCAGTTCTTTTATGAGTTACAGTGAATAAAGGAAAAAGTTCCCCTGAGCCTGTCATGGAAAGCACTCTTTCCCTGAGGACACAATTATCCCAGTCTTTTACAGGTAACTTCTCGGTAAGTGTAAACTCAACTTCCTCTCTCATGTGCACAAGAGAGTTTGAAGTAGAAAGTGATTTTAGTGTGTAAGTTACCTTGCTACCTTTTTCGCGGCAGCGGAATGAAAAACCAGAAGCGTAAATAGCCATATCCATCGTATCAAGATATGTATCTGTGAATTCTTTATCAACAGGCTCGCCGGCATCAAATCCGGCAATAGATGTAATGCCTTTGAGTTTTTCAAAGCTATCACGTTCAGATATGATGAATTTAGCTTCAATTTCCATACAGAGAAATATATACCAAGACTAAAAAGGTTTCTTATATTGATGTGGAAATACAGAGATGAAAACCGCTTTGTCCGAATATTCCTGATTTTCTCTAAAAAATCGTATTTTAGATCGATATTAGTGTTGTTATCTTACTAATTAAACACAAACTGCCAAATTTTCATAGATTATATTGTAAAATTATTTATCAGATTGAGCTTATATGCAACGCTAGACGCTTGGAGTGATAAAATATGAGGAAATCCGGAATGATAATGGTACTGCTTCTAATAAGTTGCATGTTATTAGCGGAAGGATGTGTTGATCTTGAAAAGTACAGATATACGAATGTATATTCCTCATCATCTATTAATGCCAACTTTGAAGGAAATAACCTGAATCTTAGAAATGTGGGCACGCTGGCATCACAACACTATTCTGTTGAAGATGTTTTGCCTACTGAGGGAATACCTCTTGAAAATGATAATATATTGCCTTCACTATTTGATAATAACTCTACTGTTTATCTCTTAAAAGTGTTGGTGCCTCATGATAATAAAATATTTGATGATGAATACCCGGAATATCTAACCTTCTTCATTCATCAGAATAATGCTGAAATGGCGTGGTCTGCAATTCCTCAGAGTAACAGTAATTATCCACAGAATTTTGTTGCTGACATTGTAAAACTATCATTCAACATATCTGATAAGAAGAGTGATCAATATGCTGAAATATTTGGCGAAAACATCACAACAATATCCATTCCACATCAACCTGAAGTCAGAGTCATCGTTGATTACCTGAACGAACATGGAGATTCAGATATACAGTCTTTAGGAAATGGAAATTATCTAATCGAATTTTTAAATGATTCTTTACCTTATGAATATAAGGCTGCAGGAAGCATTTTTGTACATACTCGATACTTAAAAATAATTCATTCCACAGAAAATGCCAGATATGAAATTAGAATTGACGGGTCGGGAAACCTTACAGCAGCTATCCATACATCGATCAATGGCGTTTCACTTGAAGATGGGAAGGTGGTGCTGAAAAGTATGTTTGAAGATATTGGACTAAATACAGAACTTGTTGATGAAATGGAATTTGGATTGGCAGTCGCATGAAACTGCTGTTTTTAATCAGGAGTTCACTGCAGAAACAACGGGGGATGTTGTTCCTTTTTTCATGAAAACAAAGGAACCATCTCCTTTGCTTGTAAATCCCATTTTTTCCCAGAAACCAATTGCTGTAGGTCTGACCCGGTCCGCAACAATGGTACCGAACTGGGATTTGAAATAATCAATTGTCCTTTTCCCGTAATGCTTTCCTTCAAATTCCGGGAAAATATTGATGGAGTAGATTATAAGGACGTTACCGTCTGCCTTGCCCCTGGCTTTTCCGACTCTTATCCCTTTTCTGTCTATATTCATCCACCTGTATTCAGAGCCCGGTGCAGGCGGCAGTAGTGTGAATTTCAGTTCCTGGGGCATGTTCACAATCTCTCCACTTTGTGTCCATATATGCTTAGTTGTTTATTTTACGATACAACTGTGCGTTTGCTACAACCGGTTCAAACTGGTCCTGAAGCTCAGCCGGAAGCTTCTGTGTCTGTTCGGTTGCGAAATAGCCGCCGTCAAGGGAATCGTGGAACATTTGCATTACTTCTACTCTTTCAGCTTCTGTGAAGTGAAGAAGGACATTTTTGCAGAGAATAAGGTTTAGTCCCGATCTGATTGGTTTCATGTCAAGGAGATTCTGTCTTGTAAAATCAACACTTTTTCTTATCTCATCGGATATCTGGAAATGGTCTGGTTCATCTGCTGGTGAGAAATACTTTTCAAATATAGGTTGTGGTATTCTTTGAACCATTTCTCTTGGGTATATTCCATCTTTGATAATGTCACCAAAAAGATTACTGTTGTCAATGTCAGTTGCGTGTATTTTCACATTCCTGAAGATCATTCCCATATTCTCTCTTAACACAATGGCAAGTGAATACGGTTCCGGGCCCATTGCACACCCTGCATCCCATATGTGGATGTATCTGCGGCTTCTGAGTTCAGGAATTACGTAGTCTCTGATCATTTCCAGTGTTTGCATGTCTCTAAAGAAATAAGTGAATGCCATAATTTTTCTCTCCTATATTGAAAATAACCTATGGATCTAAATATATATATTATGTACAAAAATGCCATAAGTATGGTCATGGAGCTTGATGGCGTAATTAGATTGCATGTTGTACAATATAAGAAATTAAGCAATATGGAATCAAAAATTAATAAAAAGTAAAACAAGTACTATGGATTAACAAAATAAAAAGATAAAATCCTGCCTTATCAGGCAAGACTTGCAATTTCTGCTGCTTCCTTTTTGTCCATTACCTTTGCAAGGTCAAGAAGGATCAGAAGACGGCCATCTATTTTTCCAACACCTGTGATGTACTCACGGCTAATGTTTGATGTTACAAGTTCCGGTGCAGGATCTACACTTGACTTTGGAATTCTCAGGACTTCATTGACAGAATCAACTATCATTCCAACAACATTTTCTCCAATCTCAACCACAATGATACGTGAATGTGCATCAACTTCCTTTGAAGCAAGGTTGAAACGTTTGTCAAGGTTGATGACAACGATTATCCTGCCACGAAGGTTGATAACTCCTTCCACAAATTCAGGAGATTGTGGGATCTGAGTGATCTCAGGCATCCTGATAATCTCCTGTACTTTCATAATCTCTACGCCAAACTCCTCGCCACCCAGCTGGAAGACTACCATCTGTAATAACTCATCAGTCGGGCCATTTCCGGATATTGAAACATCTTTCATATTCTCATCTCATTATACAAGGATGTGCTCCTCTTTCTCAGTTTCTTCCCTTTTCCCGGGGCCAGCAGTATTCCCGCCATTCATGGAAACGGTTTCTAATATAAATTTGTCAACTACAACTTTCATATCAGCTGCAAGTCTTGAAAGATCTCCTGCTGAACTTGAAAGCTCCTGCATTGTTGCACTCTGTTGTTCTACAGCTGCTGATGCTTCTTCAGTTCCTGCTGCGGATTCTTCTGATATTGCGCTTACTTCTTCTATTGAGGAAGTAACCTCTTCAATGGAAGCAGACTGCTCCTGGGCAGCAGCAGCAATATCCTGTACCATGTTAGCTATAAGTGTACCTGCATCTACTACCTGTTCAACAACCTGCACTGCTTCGTTCAGGGCAAGTGCACCGGTATCAACTTCAGCTGAACCCTGCTGCATTGAAGTAACTGCATTGTGAGTTCCTTCCTGGATCTCGCCTATGAGTGTTGATATCTGTTTTGCTGCATTACCTGAATCTTCTGCAAGCTTTCTGACTTCATCTGCCACCACTGCAAATCCACGACCATGTTCGCCTGCACGTGCTGCTTCAATCGCTGCGTTCAGTGCTAGAAGGTTAGTCTGGTCTGCAATATTAGTAATGAGGTTAACAATTTCTCCAATCTGCTTGGATTTACCATCAAGCTCCATAATTACTCCTGAGGAATCAGCAGTTGCAGTCTTAATTGAATCCATCTTAATTATCAGATCCTTTGCAATCGTACCAAGGTTGCTTATCAGTTCATTGGAGTCTTTTGCATTCTCTGCCGCTTTCTGGGAGTTAGTTGCAACTTCCTGAACTGTCATGGTCATGTCAACCATTGCACGGGATACTTCCTCTGTTTTAGAAGCCTGGCTCTGTGCACCTCTTGATATCTCTGAAACAGTATCAGCTACCTGATATGATGATGCTGACATCTCTTCAACTGAAGCAGACATTTCTTCAGCGGTTGATGCAACGTTTCTCGAACTGTCATGTACCATGGATACAACTTCGTTCAGTGATCTTCTGGTGTTTTCCACATTATCTGTAAGTAGCTTGAATTCACCTACGCCATGAACAGAAACTGGCTGGCTCAGATCGTTGTTTGCAATTGCTTCAAGTACGTGGGATGAATCAGCAATAATTGCCTGCAGGTTATTACCAAAAGCATCAACAGTGTCAGCAAATACCTTAAAATCGCCTTCTGTTTCAAAGCTGAACCTTGTGTTAAGTTTACCTGATGAGAATTCATTAACCATGCGCATTGCTTCATTCATTGGTGTCACAAGGGCATCAATAGCTTCGGAAACTGCTTCTATTGCATCCTTATATGCACCATCGAATTGTGATGAATCCGCCTTGTAATCGAGGTTACCGCTCTTTGCAGCGTGACCCAGTTTGACAAATTCATTACCAAGGTTCTCAATGTTGGTCATCATAGAAATGTAACATGGGATAAGTTCATCATTCTCGGAGCGCTTACCAACTTTCTTCAGCCCTTCAAGATTGCTCAGATCACCTACTGCAATCTTCTTGTTCACATCCATAATGGTGAGCATTCTCTGACGTATTCCATTGGTTGCTTCAGCAACTTCAGCGTAGATTCCCTGATAGTCACCTTCAACGCTTCTGGTGTGATCGTTTTCCTGCATCAGGTGCAGGACTTCATTTGCTTCTACAAGTCCTCCGAGTCCGTCAATACAATCATTGATATTGCCTTTTATTCTGTTGAAATCCCCGAGGTATTCATCAGTTATTCTTTCAGGAATTTCTCCTCTTGAGATCTGCTCAATATAACCAGCAGTTACATTAAGCGGACAAATAATGGCATCAAGGCAATTGTTAACTCCTTCAACAACCTTACTGAAGTCTCCTGTATGTCTGGAGGCATCTGCTCTTACGTCCAGACGACCTTCAACACCTGCATTTGCCAGTAACAGAGCATCATCAACAAGCATGTTTACAGCATCAATACACTGATTGAGGTTGTCTTTAATGTGGTTAAAGTCACCGTTGTATTCATCTGTGATTTTCTCTGGAATATTACCTTTTGAAATACGGTCGACATAGTCTGCTGCAACGTTAAGCGGACCGACCACGGAGTCAAGTGTTTGGTTTATTCCGTCTAGAACAAGTTTAAATCCACCTTCATAGCCGGAAGAATCTGCTCTGTAATCAAGGTTTCCGGCTTTTGCTGCATCTGTAAGGTCAACAGTCTCATTGATCATACCGTTGACATTTTCCATCATTTTAATGAAAGAAGGAGTAATATTATCATTTTCTGAACGTTTACCAGTTCCGTTTCCTATCTCGCGGTATGCTCCAAGATCACTCATATCTCCGCGTGAAATATTCTGGGCGGTGTCTGTTATATGGAGAAGACGTCCG
This sequence comes from Methanolobus tindarius DSM 2278, assembly GCF_000504205.1. Classification (NCBI taxonomy): domain Archaea; kingdom Methanobacteriati; phylum Methanobacteriota; class Methanomicrobia; order Methanosarcinales; family Methanosarcinaceae; genus Methanolobus; species Methanolobus tindarius. The sequence goes on from NZ_AZAJ01000001.1 coordinate 2,506,483, forward strand.
CGAACATCATTTACTGCATTACCGACTTCAGCATAAATTCCCTGATAGTTACCTTCAACATGGCTTGTATAATCATTAACTGCCATTTTCTGAAGCACATTGTTTGCCTCAACCATGCCGCCAAGACCATCGATACATGCATTTATGTTATCTTTGATTATGTTGAAGTCTCCATGATACTCATCTGTGATTTTCTCAGGTATTTTTCCTTTTGAGATACAATCTACGTAATCAGCGGTCATGTTAAGTGGATTGATCAATGCATCAAATGCACTGTTTACAGTGCCAACCGCTTCCTGGAAAAGTCCGTCGAAGTTGGAAGCGTCCAGTCTGTATTCGAGGTTTCCGGCTTCAGCAGCTCCACCAAGTTCTATGAATTCATCTGCCATTCCCTTGACAGTTTCCATGAGTCCGATAGTGTATGGCAACAATTTATCGTTGTCAGATCGCTTTCCAGCCTGCTTGTATCTTGGCAGATCACTGAAATCACCTCTGGCCATGAACTCAAATGTACGCTGAATATTCAGGAGTCTGTTTCGGACTTCATTAACTGCGTATGCATTATCTTTGAATATTCCTTCATATTGGCCTTCTACACCGTTTTCAAAGTCATTGACAGCCAGTTTGAGTAGAATATCCGTACTTTCGTTCAATGGTTTTGCCATGGAATCAAGAGTATTATTAAGGTTCTCTATAATAGTGCGGAATTCTCCGCCGTGTCTGGTGGCATCTGCACGGATATCAACATTACCTACTGAACCGGCTTGTGCCAGCATTTCGGAATCTTCAATAAGGGCGTTGATAGCATCCACGCAAATATTGAGCCTGTTTTTGAAGTCGTTGTAACTGCCTTTGAATTCCTTTGTTATTTTAGGAGGAATATCTCCGTCAGAAAGACGTGTCACGTATTTTGATGCTGCCATAAAAGGGGTTACAATGGCATCAAGCATCTGGTTAACACCTGCTGCAAGTTCCCTGAATTCGCCTTCAAAGTCATCAGGTTTTGTTCTTACGTCCAGGCGGCCTTCAACCGTTGCAGTTACCATCTGATTTACCTGTTTTGACAGTTCATGCTGCTGTTCAACTTCATTTTTCCATCCGGTAGCTTCATCTAAAAATGAGTTTAGAGCATCTGCCATTTCTTTTTCAACACCAGTTGATGCCAGATCCAGTCTTGCATCTAACTGTCCTTCATCAATAGATTTCAGGACTTCGATGATTTCGTTGTATGTTTTATTGTTGTTTTTCCCTAACATGTTTTCACCCTAACAGTAATAAAAGTCATTAACAATTGTTCAACTTTTACTCTCCTGCTGCCATTTCGCACATCATACTCTTCAGTATAATTATAATTATGCAGATTTATAGATGTAAATAATTATATAAAAATATATCCTCAAATACTATATAAATGCATCTATATATGCCTCAATGTCTTTAGATGCTGATTTTGTATTATTGAGGATTATTCAGAAACAATATCCTGATACCCGGATTTGACAATATTCAATTGTTCATCTTTTCCTAATATATTTCTGGAATCTATTAATAAGAGAATGCGATTCTCAAGTTTGCCTACACCTTTTACACACTTTGAACTTTTACCGGAAATGAGCATTTCAGGTGCCGGGTCAATATCAGTAGAAGGAATCCTGAGTACTTCACTGACAGAATCAACCATAAGTCCTACAATTATATCTTCAAGTTCCGTGACAATTATACGTGAATTGTGATCCTGTTCTTTCATTTCTACATTAAACATATTTGCAATATTTACAGCTACAATTATATCGCCGCGTATGTTGACAATCCCTTCAACATAATCCGGTGTCTGTGGAATTTGTACCAGTTCAGGAACGCGTATTATTTCCTTAACGCTGGAAATATCCATTCCGAATTCTTCACCGGCAAGTTGAAAAACAACTACCTGGAGCATGTCTCCAGGAGTTGCATTTGAAATCGTATCTTCCATTAACAATTTCCTCCTTATCAGATAAGTGCGGTATTCTTAACTAAAGATTCATCTTTTTCAGTTTTCCCGGAACCTATGCTATTCATTCCGGATTCTGTGCAAACGATTCTGAACCTGTTGACAACTCTATTCATATCTTTAGCAATCTCTGATAACCCATCAGCAGAATTTGCAAGTTCGTGCATTGAAGATGTTTGTTCCTGAACTGCTGCTGCAGTTTGTTCAGTTCCTGCTGCTGTTTGTTCGGAAATAGCCGCCACTTCTTCAATAGATGATGCAACCTGTTCAATGGCTGCAGATTGTTCTTCAGCAGCTGCTGCAATGTCAACAACCATTCTGGTGATATCATCCACAGCAATTATTACCTGTTCAATTTCCCTGACGCCTTCGCCTAATGACTCTGCACCCCGTGTAACTTCGGTGGTACCCATTTCCATTGAGGTGACTGCTTCTGAAGTTCCGTCCTGTATTTCATGAATCAGATCTGCAATCTGTTTTGCAGCGTTTCCTGAATCCTCTGCAAGTTTTCTGACCTCATCTGCCACAACAGCAAATCCACGTCCGTGATCCCCTGCACGTGCTGCTTCGATTGCGGCATTCAGTGCAAGCAGGTTAGTCTGATCAGCAATATTTGTGATAAGGTTAACAATCTCGTCAATACGCCTTGATTTTTCTTCAAGATTATTGATAACAGATGCAGATCCGGATACAGCATCTTTAATGTCATCCATCATTTTGAGAAGTTCATTACTGGTTCTGCCAAGCTCAGTCATTTTCTGATTTGATTCGCGTGCATGGCTTGCAACATTTTGTGAATTGCATGCAACATCCTGTATACTCTTTGTCATATGCTGCATGGTGCGTGAAACTTCTTCTGTTTTAGTAGACTGGTCCTGTGATCCGCGTGATATTTCTTCCACCGTTCCTGAAACTTCATTTGCAGAAGAGTTTAGTTGTGTGGTTGCTGCTGACATGTTTTCCGCAGTATTAACCACCATCTCTGCAACGTTCATTACATGTGAGACAACATCGTTGAGTGACATACGTGCACTTTCAATTCCATCTGTAAGTTTTCTGAAATCCCCTACAGATTCCACGGCAACTCCTCTTGTAAGGTTGTCTTTTGCCATCTCTGCCAGAACCTCGCTGGAATCATTAATGAGTTCCTGCAGATCCTTGCCAAAAGTGTTCAGGGTATTTGCCAGTTCAGCAAAGTCACCATTCATTTTCATTGTAATTCTGGAGTCAAGATCGCCATTTGCATAGGAGTTGATCACCTCGCAACTTATGTTCAATGGTGTTACAATCGCATCAAGTGTGTTGTTAAATCCTGCAACTATTCTCGCGAAATCGCCACCATGCTGTGAATCATCAGCACGAATTGAAAGCTGCCCTTCCACACCTGCCTGCGCCAGTAATTGTGAATCCTTTACAAGGAGATTTATAGCATCAATGCAGGTATTGATATTGTTTTTAATCTCGTTGAAGTCTCCGTAATAAGTATCTGTGATTCTTTGCGGAATATCACCTTTTGAAATCCTGTCAATATATTCCGCAGCTACATTCAATGGTGAAACAACAGCATCGAAAGCTAAATTTACATCCTGTATGGCTTCATTGTACACTCCTTCAAAACCAGATGGATCTGCTCTGAAATCCAGTTTACCTTCCTCTACAGCAGCACCGAGGGCAACAAACTGGTCAACAAGACCCTGTATGTTTTCCATCATATGGATGTATGCAGGCAGGAATTCATCGTTTTCAGATCTCTTTCCAAGGCCTCTGTAAACGTCAAGCATCTGAAGATCACCTGCAGCTATTTCCTTGGTTGTATCCAGAATACGAATTATGTGGTCTAAAGCCTCATTTGTTCCCTTTGCAAGTTCTCCGAATATTCCCTGATATTCATTTTCTACCTTTACAGTAAGATCATTGACTGCTGAGTTGTGAAGGACGGTATTACATTCGGTAAGAGCTCCAAGTCCGTCAATACACATATTAAGGTTGTTCTTTATTTCATTGAAGTCCCCTCTGTACTCATCTGTGATCTTTTCGGGAATTTCTCCTTTTGAAATGCGGTCAATGTATTCGGCTGCTACATTCAGAGGTCCTATGCATGCATCAAGACAATCGTTTACTCCTTCTACAACTTTGCGGAAGTCTCCGTGATGCTTACTGGCATCTGCACGTGTGTCCAGACGTCCGTCAACCCCTGCCTGTGCCAGCATTACTGACTCCTCAACTAAATAATTCACAGCATAAATACATCCGTTGATGTTGTTCTTTATCTCATTGAAGTCCCCGTAATACGTATCAGTGATAGGTGCAGGAATATCCCCTTTTGATATTCTGTCAATATATTCGGCTGCAACATTCAGGGGTGAGATGACGGCATCAAAAGCTGTGTTTACATCCTGTATTGCTTCTTCAAAAACACCTTCAAAACCAGATGGGTTAGCCCTGTGATCAAGTTTTCCATTTTCAACTTCTGACCCAAGGACTACGAATTCGTCTACCAGACCCTTTATGCTCTCCATCATCTTTATGTATGCAGGAATGAATTCGTCATTTTCGCATCTTTGTCCAATCTCCCTGTATATTTCCAGCATTTTTAAATTTCCGCTGGCAATTTCCTGGGTTGTGTTCAGAACGACTCTGTTGTGTTCTATTGCTTTATTTGTACCTTCAGCAATTTCCTTATATATTCCCTGATATTCACTCTCTACTTTGGTTGTGAGATCGTTGACTGCCATTTTTTGGAGTACCTCATTACATTCCGTAAGTGCTCCCAAACCATCAATACACATGTTGAGATTGTTCCTTATTTCGTTGAAGTCTCCATTATATGAGTCTGTGATCTTCTGTGGGATGTCACCTTTTGAAATCCTGTCAATATACTCAGCTGCAACATTCAGCGGACCAATGAATGCATCAAGACAGCCGTTTACTCCTTCCACAACCTTGCAGAAATCCCCATTGTGTCTGCTGGCATCGGCACGCATGTCAAGTTGTCCTTCAACTCCTGCCTGTGCCAGCATTATAGAATCTTCTACCAGGGCGTTGATAGAATCAATGCACATGTTGAGATTGTTCTTTATCTCGTTGAAGTCTCCTTTGTATTCGTCAGTAATCTTTTCAGGAATGTCTCCTTTTGATATTCTGTCAATATATTCTGCAGATACATTTAGTGGTCCCATCACAGCATCAAGTAGCTGGTTTACACCTTCCAGTATACTCTTGCAATTACCGGCTAACCCGGAAGTATCACCACGGGCATCCAGTTTCCCCTCCACCACTGCATTAATCAGATCTGCAACCTGATTTGCAAGCATTTCGTTATGGAAATCTTCCGCTTCTTTTAGTTCAATAATACTTTTGTTTTGCATCACTTCATTTTTAAGAGAAAAATAGTCATCCAAAAGAAAATTTAATGATTGGGCAATTTGAGCATCCTGATTTGAATCTTTGGGAGAAATCCTGGCTTCTGTATCTCCTGAGCCAACTGCTTCAAGTACATTAATAAGTTCTGTTTTTAATTTATCGTTCATTCCTAACATAGTTAACCCGTCCGCTAACGATTGGCAACTTTTGCACATCTCTCTGTGATATTTTTGCGTAGAGTCTCACATTTGATGAGCATCTTTGCAATGCAAAAGAATATTATATTGACTAGATATATAAATTTATTCTATATACTAATATATATTGAACAAGAAGTAAGGTGAGCTAGTTTTTTTGTTAGTTCTTTTATGGAAGATGCTATCGTATTTTGATATTAAGTGCAAACAAGCCCCTGTGTTATTGTGTATTACTTCCGATTAACAGCCGTATCAATCGCAAAATTTATATGAGGATACAGTACACCATTATATTTATGGAGTTATACAAAGAGGAGTCTGCTAAGATTAAATCTCTTCTTAAAGAAAATCCTCGTGGTATGAGTGTTACGGATATTTCTAAAAAGGTAGCTGTTAATCGAAATACTGTTGCAAAATATCTTGAACTCCTGAGAATCAGTGGCCATATTGAAATGGAAAATGTGGGTACTGCAAAAGTCTATTTTTTATCCCAGAGGATACCGGTTTCCACATTACTTAACTTTTCATCTGATTTTATTGTAGTTATTGATGATAACAACAGAATAGTTCAGGCAAATGACAGGTTTACGGAACTGGCAAAGGTTTCTAAAAGTGAAATTCAGGGAAAAAAACTCTGTGATGTGTTTCCTCCAATGATATCCAATAAAACTCTGCTTGATAGTATAAAACATGCCAGGAAAGGGGATGATCAGGTGGAAACACTAGATTTGTTTGTTGACAATAAGTTGTGTTTTTTCAAGACCAAGATAATCCCTTCTACATTTGATGACGGAGAAATCGGTGTCACTCTGATCATGGAAAATATTACAGAAGAAATTAATTCCCGGAATCTTCTCAAGAGTCAGCAGGAAGAACTGGAATTACTGGTTTCCCAGAGGACATCTGAAATTGAAAAAGCTAATGAGATGTTAAAAAGAGAAATTGCTGAGAGAATAAAGATCGAAGCTGAATTAAGAGAAAGTGAGAACAAATATCGCCTTCTTGCCGAAAATACTATGGATTGCATCTGGACAATCGACAAAGATCTGGTTTTTACTTATGTGAATCCTGCCGTATCTGATATAACAGGTTATACGCCTCAAGAGTGGATTGGTACTAAACTGAGTGATCATTTTCCCGAAGAAGAAATGAAAAAGCTTAATGATATCATCTGGTACTTCCAGATAAATGGTCCAGATTATTCAAGAACCCGCATAGAGTCTAAAATGTATAATAAGAACAAGGATCTGGTGCCTATTGATATCTATGGAAAAATGCTTCTTGATGAGCATGGGAAGTATCAGGGTTTTCAGGGAACTACCAGGAAAATAGAATTTTGATTAATATTTCATGGCAATGTAACTATATTTTGTTCTGTTTTTTCATTTATAAATCATGATTATGTGGCATTTGTAGATATATAAATGCTCACCAGAAACTACATAAAAGAACATGATATATAAGGTACAATTTCATCTGGAAATTAGATGATTCTCTATCACATTGACTATTATATTATTATAAATACTCCCGGAGGATTCCTATGAAAGTAAAAATAACTGAAACTATTCTTCGAGATGCGCATCAATCCCTCATTGCCACAAGAATGCGCACACGGAACATGCTTCCGATTGTGGATAAGCTAGATCAGGTCGGATACTATTCCTTAGAAATGTGGGGCGGTGCAACATTTGACAGTTCTATAAGGTATCTTAATGAAGACCCATGGGAGAGGTTGAGAGAACTTAAAAAACACATGCAAGAGACCCCTGCACAGATGCTTCTCAGGGGGCAGAATCTTGTAGGTTACAGGCACTATTCTGATGATATTGTTGAAAAGTTCGTAAAGAAAGCTTATGAAAACGGTATCGATATCTTCAGAGTATTTGATGCTGTTAACGATATACGCAACATGGAAAAAGCTATAACTGTAGCTAAAAAGGAAGGAGCACACGTACAGGGTACAATTGCGTATACTATCAGTCCGGTTCACACCATTGACAAATACGTGGAACTTGCAACCGGTCTTGCAGAGCTTGAATGTGATTCTATCTGTATAAAGGATATGGCAGGTCTTATCTCCCCACAGCAGGCATATGACCTTGTAAAAGCACTCAAGGCAGAGGTAAATATCCCTGTTGACCTGCATGCTCACTGTACATCAGGTATGGCACCAATGAGTTATATGTCCGCATGCAGAGCCGGTGTTGATATTCTTGACACTGCACTTTCTCCATTTGCATGGGGAACATCACAGCCACCTACAGAGTCCATTGTGGCATCACTTGCTGAGACAAAACGTGCAACAGGACTTGATCTCGAACTTATATCCGAAATTTCACAATATTTCAAGGATCTCAAGGAAGAATATCGCTGTATCCTTGACCCGATTTCCGAGCAGGTAGATACCAATGTCCTGCTTTACCAGATCCCCGGTGGAATGCTTTCCAACCTTGTTTCCCAGCTTAAAGAGCAAGATGCACTTGACAAGTTTGATGATGTACTCAAGGAAATGCCACTTGTCCGTGCAGAACTTGGTTACCCTCCACTTGTTACACCTACAAGCCAGATTGTAGGTACCCAGGCAGTTCTTAATGTGCTTATGGGTGAAAGATACAAGGTAATTCCAAAAGAGGTGAAGGATTATGTCCGCGGCCTCTACGGCAGGCCACCACAGAAGATCAGTGATGAAATTATTGCAAAGATAATTGGTGACGAAGAACCGATTTCATGCAGACCTGCAGATCTCATTGCTCCGGAATATGAGAAGGCTAAAAAGGAAGCTGAGGAAATGGGTATTGTCAGTAAGGAAGAAGACATCCTGACATACGCACTCTACCCTGCAATTGCTCCAGCATTCCTCAAGGGCGAACTCGAGGAAGAACAACTTACGCCTATTATGGAGAAAAAGCATCCTTGTGCTGCAGCAGCTGATGTTACTGGCATACCAACAGACTATAAAGTTGAGATTGATGGCGAGGTTTTCAATGTAAAGGTCAATCCTGTTGGTGGCTCAGTTCAGGTTGTAGACTCTGCTGAGAAGCCAACGGCAGACTCTGTGGCCGGAGCTGTAACAAGCCACATGCAGGGAATGGTACTATCTGTCAAAGTGGCTATAGGAGACTGCATCAATGAAGGTGACACGGTTTGTGTTATTGAAGCCATGAAGATGGAAAATGCGATTCATGCACCTCATGGCGGTACTGTAAAGGCTATACTGATTTCAGAGGGTGATGCCGTGAAATCAGGCGATGTACTTTTGAGTATTGAGTAGGTGAACAGATATGTTCAAGAAAGTACTTATCGCTAACAGGGGTGAGATAGCAATACGTGCAATGCGTGCATGCCGTGAACTGGGTGTGCAGACAGTCGCAGTACACTCCGAAGCTGACAAGAATGCTCTCTTTGCAAAGTATGCGGATGAAGCATACAATATAGGTCCTGCACCTTCCAGCCAGAGCTATCTGAATGGTGACAAAATAATAGAAGTCGCACTTGAATGCGGAGCAGAAGGAATCCATCCCGGATACGGTTTCCTTTCAGAAAATGCTAAATTTGCACGCAAGTGTGAGGAAGCAGGTATTACGTTTATCGGCCCTTCAAGTAAGGCTATTGAACAAATGGGAAGTAAAATTGCTGCTAGAAATACCATGATAGCAGCCGGCGTTCCTGTGGTTCCTGGAACCAACGAAGCAATCTCTGATCCAGAAGAAGCTGCAGATATTGCAGATGGTATAGGCTATCCTGTTATAATCAAGGCATCTGCTGGTGGCGGTGGAATTGGAATGAAGATAGTCCATTCCAGAGGTGATTTCCAGAATGCTCTTAACTCAATACAGTCAGTTGCGGAATCAGCTTTCGGAGATTCAACCGTATTTATAGAGAAATACGTGGAGGAACCAAGGCACATTGAGTTCCAGATACTTGCTGACAAGTATGGTGATGCTGTATATGTAATGGAAAGAGAATGCTCAATCCAGCGCAGGCACCAGAAGCTTATCGAGGAAGCTCCATCCCCGGTAATGACGCCTGAATTGCGTAAGCAGATGGGTGAAACTGCTGTAAAGGCTGCAAAAGCAATAGGATATGAAAATGCAGGTACAGTGGAGTTCCTTTACTCAAAAGGTGACTTCTATTTCCTTGAAGTTAACACCAGACTTCAGGTAGAACACACCATCAGTGAGATGATAACAGGTATTGATCTTGCAAAACAGCAACTTCATATTGCATGTGGAGAACACCTGCCATTCAAGCAGGAAGATATCACCATTCGTGGATGGGCTATTGAATGTCGTGTCAATGCGGAAGATCCGCTGAATGATTTTGCTCCTTCACCAGGTAAAATTAGAAGATATCGCTCGGCAGGAGGACCAGGTATCAGGGTCGACAGTGGTGTCCACATGGGTTACACTATTTCACCATATTATGATTCAATGATATCCAAGCTCTGTGCATGGGGAAGTGACAGGAATGAAGCCATTGACAGGATGCAGCGCGCGCTCTATGAATACGTTGTTGTGGGTGTAACTACTAACATACCATTCCACAAGGCGGTAATGAGACATCCTGCATTCAGGGAAGGAAAACTCACCACACATTTTATAGATGATTATAATATCATCGATGATGTCAGAAAGGTTGTTGAGGAAGATTCCGCCAAGGGAGCAACACTTGCATCAGCACTTTCCAACCAGGATCAGAAAGTTGCTGCGGTAACTGCTGCTGTTAGCTCATATGTGAATGCTGCCAAAAAACAGACAAAGTAATAAACTTTGGCAGCGTATGTTTAATTTGGGAGTAAACATCCGATGGTGGAATGCCTGTGAATGATAATAAAAAAGCAATTATCAGCATATTAAGAAAATCAGAAGGAACTCCAGTGTCCGGCCAGGAGATAGGGCAAAAATTAGGCATTACCAGGGCCATGGTATGGAAGTACATAAAAGCCCTTCGCAAAGAAGGATACGATGTCCGTTCTTCTCCTAAGACCGGGTATATACTGGATTCATGTCCTGATAAAATAGATCCTGATATGCTGCAAAGCATTCTTAAGACCACTCTCATTGGTAGTGATATTCAGTATTATACAGAACTGGAATCCACTAATAATACTGCCAGGGAAATTGCCCTTGGGGCTTTAGAAGGTACTGTTGTACTGGCAGAGACCCAGAAAAACGGAAGAGGGCGCATGGGTTCGGAATGGCAATCTGTTCCTGGTGGATTGTGGCTGTCCCTGATACTTAAACCTTCGATTCCTCTGGAGAGTCTTTCAAAAATCACTCTTGTTGCGGGTATTGCTGTAACTAATGCTCTGAGAGCTGTAGATGTGGATGCACATATCAAATGGCCTAACGATGTTCTTGTTAGAGGTAGGAAAATATGTGGAATTCTCACCGAAGTCAGTGCTGAGATTGGAAAAGTAGATTATGTTGTTCTTGGAATCGGCATAAACGTAAATGTCAAGCTTTCTGATCTAAATGAGGATATAAGAAGAAATTCCACTAGTGTTTCAAATGAAATCGGAAAACCTCTTGACAGGACATCTTTTCTTGCATCTCTTCTTTATGAACTTGAGCAGCAGTACATAAGGTTTAAGACAAGACAGTTTGCTGAGATTGTGGATGAGTGGATCAATCTTTCAGATACAATAGGAAGAAATGTAAGAGTAAGGACTCCTGCTATGCTCATTGAAGGTAAAGCAGTTGGAATTACTGAAAAAGGGGCACTTGTGGTTCTTGATAAAAATGATAAAAAACACAAGATCATTGCCGGTAATTGCCGTTATGCTGATTAAACAGTGATGTGTTCTTCATGACTTTTTTGAAAAGAACGTCTTATGTGTTCTTCATGATTCTTTTTTTAAGCATGATACTAATAGTTGTAACAGCGGTTAGTGCCGAACCTTTGCGTATCAATGCGGCTCTGGGCATGGATGGGGATGCAGATACTGTACTTATCAATGGTACGGGGATATTTCTGACAACAGGTGATTCCTGGGATTTTTATCAGGGTTATTCCTTAAATGTAAAAAGTGTTAATCAAGACCAAAAGCAGGTGTGGGTGAAGCTTTTACATGATGGTGAACTACTACAGGATGATATCCTGTCAGAAGGTGATATTTTTGTATATTCCAAAAATACGGAAATAATGAACATTACGGTAGATACCATTTACATAAGTCCCGGAGGAGAACTGATCACATTCAAACCTATTTATCAATATCTGGATGAAGAGTATCCTGAACCAGAGCTTGAAGAAACGATGGATAATTCCACACAGGAAGAAGAGCAAAATTCAACAGTTAATCCATCTTCCATGCAGACAAATGGATTTTCCATTTTTCAGGCATTTGCATGCATATCTGCAGTAATATTGTGCAGAATTGCTATTAACAGGTGAATCCAGTATAAGTTTAAATATTACTTATATAAAAAATATAATAAAAACAGAAGGGAAAGATCAGAATTTAAGATCTCCCTTTTCCATAAGAACTTTCAGGTCTTCAAGACTCAGGCGACCACTCTTTTCCAGTTTCTCTTTTGCAACAACAAGATGCTCTTCCTGCTTCTTATCATCCTTTTCAACCTGGATGTCATTGAGTTTGCTAAGATAAACATCAAGTTCTTCCCTAAGAGCTGCTATCTTCTTTTTGAGTGGGTCTATTTTTTCCCTGATTGGAGCGGTAACTGCATATTTCTCGGGTATCTGTGAGTGAGCGGTGTCTGCTGCTTTTCTCAGTTCATCTGCCTGATTGTAGAGTTCTATCATTTCTAAATGATGCTTCTGTGACTCTTCAGCAAGCTTGCCAATTTCACTGCCGAAATCCTCTCTGGACTCAAATACTTCTTTTGATTCGGCATATGTCTCCATCAGTTTTTCATGCATTGCATTAGCATCAAAAGCTGCTCCCAGACGTTCTTTCAGGTCAAGTAGTCTTCCGAAAAGGTCTATTTCATGTTTAAGGGGAATATCTGCATTAAGGAAAAGTTCAAGGTCTGCAGCATAGGCTTTGGATAGTGTCTCTACACTTCCTTTAGACAGCTTATTGAGTTCGTCTCTTTTCGTCTTGAAATCGCTGATGTTATCAGAGAACACACGGCTCTTTTCATTGACTGCATTTCTGGATGCCTTCAGTGAAGAGATCTTTGCATTTATTTCGTCTCTTTTTGACTTTGAATCACGTGCTTTTCCTACCAGATCTCTTACCTGGGCGTTCAGCTTGTCTCTTTCCTTTTTCAGGTCATCGGTATTTGTACGGTGAAGTTTGAGTTCACGGAAAATACCTTTAAGCTCACGTTCATGGTGGCCTATCTGGGTTCGAAGATCGTTCACCTTATTTTTGAGGTCTTTTTCATTCATTGACGAAACATCGATATCGCTCATGCTTCAACCTCCTGCTTCTCACCGGTAAGTGGTTGTTTTTCCCAGTAACCCTGAGCTTCCTTGTGACTGTTGATCCTGTTCTCCAGCCATTTGTAGCGTGGCTCAATCTCTTTAACTCCTTCCTCATAGGAAGACATATTGCTATTAAATGATTCTTCAGAGCTGTCTATTGAGCTCATCTCTATTTTATATCCCAAAGCATCTTTCACCCTGTCACTGATGGCCGCAAGCTTATCGTCGATGCCGGATGATTTTGACTTCAGTTCTGAAATACTCTGAAGAATTGAATCAACCTGTTGCTTTTCTTCTTCAGGACTTAGTGAACCTTTTACTTTGGACAGTTTATCCATTACATTAGATTTCTCGCGGGTAAAATCGCTATCAGATACAGATTCTGCGAGCTCATCCAGTAATTTTTCTGCCTGATGATAGAACAGCTGTCTTTTTTCAGCCAGTATCTCCATCTTTTCCAGAATATCTGTTCGATTCTGTCTGGAAGAATCAATGTTATCCTGAAGTTCCTTCATTTTGCTTCCAAGTTCATTGAATTCAGTAGTATATTCATCAATGTACTTTTTGTGCTTCTGTACAACGGCTTCGATAAGCTCTTTCCTGTCATAGGTATGTGGCGCACTGTTATTCGCGCCCTGATCCGCCATGTCGTTATTCATAACTAAACCTCGTAGCAATTATATCCTGAATGCCTGGGCATGTGCTACTTCATTTATGATTTTCACATTATTTTTATCTACAACCCCACATTCAATGGCACAGGAAACTGCTTTTTCCCCAAAGATATTAACATTGCCGGCTTTTGAAAGAACTTCAACTGCCTTTTCTCTGGATATGAGTTCTCCTTTGTAGAATTCCTCAGTTATAGTAACATTTATGTTACCTTCTTTAAGTGTCTTTCCAATAAGTTCTCTGTCGCACAGAGCAACAATTGTGCTGTCGCCTGATTTATGGATCTTCAGATACATGAGGTCACTCCACCATTAGTTCTAAACTACTTTTACATGCTCTTTGTCGGGTTTGATAAGATCACCGGAACGCCTCATGCGTGCAATAAGGTCTTCAGCATGTTGCCTGTCTATCTGCTGGTTCTGGGCTTCTGCATAGACTTCTTCAAGCGGGGCTTTTCCACCGGGATGCTTTTCTCCAACTGATTTTATAATTTCTTTGACAATCTTTATTCTGTCTCTCTGGCTCTTGCTTGTACCGGAGGCAATCACATCAACATCGAAAGCTCCTGTATCTGGATCAACACCAACCTGCCTGAGACATGAATATACAATTCTTGTTGTCCTTTTAGCATCATCCATATTTGCAACGTTACTGAGTCGCAAGCGTGCACTGGCCTCGGCAAGTCTCACAAGAGCTTCAAGCTGACGTGCTGTTACGGGGACAGGTGCATCCTTTCCGTCTCCCATTCTTCGCAAATCCATATAGAATTTTACAAGATGGTCACGTGCATCATCTTCCATTACCGGGAAAATATTCCTTCTGGAATATGCAACGTATTTTCTAAGGAAATCGGGATCAATTACAGGTTTGATGACTTCCATGTGGCCGTCAACCTGTTCCTGGGTGATTGTACTTGAAGGCAGGTTCTTGCGCTGTTCGGAGAGTTCACCTGCGTAGTGTGATTTGAGAATGTGTTTTGCGATCTTTGAGTCCATGTCCTCATTAGGAGTATCCAGCAGGACAAATATCATATCAAACCTGGAAATAAGAGCTGGAGGCATGTTTATCTGTTGTGCGATACCTTCATACCTGTCAAAACGACCGTATTTAGGGTTAGCTGCACCAAGTAGTGCACAACGGGATTTTAATGTGGCAAGGATACCAGCCTTTGCAACACTGATTGTCTGCTGTTCCATTGCTTCGTGGAGTGCACTCTTATCTTCAGTGCTCATTTTATCCATTTCATCCACTGCGGCAATTCCCATGTCCGCCATGACAAGCGCACCGGCTTCCAGCGTCCAGCGTCCATCTCCAAGATCATCACGTACAGCCGCAGCGGTAAGACCACTTGACGATGCACTTTTACCGGATGCAAAAACACCACGCGGTGAAAGTTTTACCATGTATCTGAGCAACTGACTTTTAGCTACACCCGGATCACCCATAAATAGCATGTGAATATCACCACGCACCCTGGATCCGTCAGGAAGGTGTTTTGCAACACCTGAGAATAATTGAAGTGAAAGTGCTTCTTTCACCTCTTCATAACCGTAAATAGAAGGAGCAATAGATCCGATAACTTTCTGGTATATTTCAGGATCGCGACTCAGGGCAAGTATCTCCTCTTCCTCTTCAGGTGTGATTTCAAGCTCATCAAACTCAAGATCAGTGTATTCAATGGAATTGGCGTGCAGGACTAGATCATAGAAAGGAGATTTTCCTTCTCTTGTGGTTCGCTGGTGAGAGCGAAGCACTCCATTTATAATTACACGGTCACCCGGTTTAACAAGACCTGCAAGGTCATCCTCAATATCAACATCAAGGCTCTGTGGCTGTGTACCACCCTTCAGATTTTCCGGAGATTCCTGTATCTGAAGTTTCTGTGCATCAACAAAAACAGACTGGTTGACAAGGATCTTAAAAGGTCCTTTTCGTCCGCACGTTTCGTTCTCACATTCAACCGGTTCAACAAATTTAATCTCGTTCTGCGGAACCATTGTCACATGCTCACAGCGCATACACTGGAATGCGGCATTAAGCACCTTCGGACGTACTTCTGTTGCTTTGCGTATCATTCCTTCGATTGCAACGAATTGCAAAAGGTGCTTACTTCTCAAGTCCCTGTTTGGTATCTTGTTTGGAATCTTAATAAAGCGGACTTTTGCATCAATGAGTTTTTTTTCAACCGGAAGATCTATCTGCTGAAGTGCGTTGTTAGCACTTGGCATCACTTCATCAGGGTTAAATAAAAGTTCGTTCGCTATTTCTCTGTCAAAAACATCCAAGTCGTAGAAGTCCACTTCCAGACTACGCTGGTCGGGATAGCTATTAGCCAGTTGAAGAATATCATCCCAATAGTATTTTTTAAGGAACACTACGAATTTTTCGTCCCACTTACCTTCAGTCATGTTCAATCAATAATTGCTTAAAAATCATTTAGGGAATGCAACATGGGTTTCAAATGATATGAATATTTCGAAACGCATCCCTCACTATCAATCCTATTTCCTATTTTTCGTAATAGGAACCATCGTCGGAATCATCATCTGCATCATTGACAGAATTTCTCTTAATCTTTCTGAGAATGCCATGCAATGTGTAAACTTCCCTGGATAACAGGCAGGACCTTCCAAATATCCTCCTGAGCATCAAATTTGTTTTTTCCTTTTTGTGTTCCGGGTAGTTGATATCATCTAGAAGTTCTGTAAGGTGTTGATAAAGCAATCTCATATCCCCTGGGTCTGCCAGTGGAGCCTGTGCATTTTTGATATCACTGAACTCGTAAAGGACAACTGCCACAGCATGTGAGAGATTCATGACCGGATAGATATCCGAAGTTGGAATGGACATAATCATATCGCATTTTTTAAGTTCTTCTCTGGTGAACCCATTGTCCTCTCTTCCAAAAAGCACTGCAACTTTTCCACTGCAACCTGAGAGTCTCTCTTTCATTTCTTTAGGCGAATAACCGGGGACTCTGAGGTGCAGATCAAATCTGGAACCTGCTATACCTGTAGTACCTATTATTATACTGCAATCTTCAATTGCTTCGTCAAGGGTTGAAACTCTCTTTGCACTTTCCAGCAGATCCCTCGCATGAGATGACATTGCTCTTGCCTCTCCTTCAAGTTTACAGGGATTTACAAGTACAAGATCAGAATATCCAAAATTTTTCATTGCCCTTGTAACTGAACCTAC
Source organism: Methanolobus tindarius DSM 2278 (assembly GCF_000504205.1). NCBI lineage: Archaea > Methanobacteriati > Methanobacteriota > Methanomicrobia > Methanosarcinales > Methanosarcinaceae > Methanolobus > Methanolobus tindarius. The sequence continues at coordinate 2,523,298 of NZ_AZAJ01000001.1, forward strand.
ATTTCCCTGGTACAGGGGTTCAACGAGCACTATTCTAAGGTCCATTTATTATGACTACCTATTGCTTCTTTTTGTTTTTGCCTAATTAAGCATTTGACGACATATAAGGTTAATTAATTTTTTGCCATCATTTGTGTGGATATTAAGCACAACAATACGTCAGCCGATGTAGATTTTAATGATGACAATCTTTAAATAATATCGGCACCACAATCATGCAAACCAAACTGGTTACTTTAGAGTAAAGAATAAATTATCTTTATAATAATTATATATTTATAATAACATCAGGAGAAGAAAAATATGGATTATTTTGCCGGTGTAACCGATGCACTAAGGGTTACTTTTGTGCAGATGATGCTCATTTCCTTTTTAGCCATGGGTATTTTCGTTGTAGGAATGTACATCAACTTAAAGAAATGGGGTATGGGCTCCACAGGGTATGGCGCTGCTCCATCTAAAAGTATTATGGCATTCCCTAAAATGCTTATGTATCAGATGAATGAGCATGCACATGTTCACAATCAGTCTGTTCTTGAAACATTTGTCCTTGACATCCTTTTCCAGAGAAGGATCCTGAGAAGAAGCCCTCTCAGATGGTTTATGCACTTCACAATTTTCGTTGGCTGGATGACACTTTTTGCAATGTCCGGTGCAATGTTCGCTGTTGAAATGATACACCTGATAGGCGAAAAGGTAGGATATGCTCATTCTCTTCCATGGTTCATGATACCTGAGACATTCAGAGAGCTTCTTGCAGTACCAAATGATGTATTCAGTTACATTTTACTCATTGGTATCATCATAGCTATCTACAGAAGACTTTTTGTCACAAAGGTAAGAGAAGCAACAATAGCATACGATTCTATTCTTCTTATCGGACTTACAATCATTACAATCTCAGGATTTGTTGCAGATGGTATCAGGACAGGAAGGCTTTGGGGACTTGGAATTGATTCCGAGCTCGCACCACCAATGGCACTTTTCCACGTTGTAATTTCACTTCTGTTCTGTATTGCATACATCCCATTCAGTAAATATATCCATGTGATTGCAATACCACTTGCACTCCTTGCAAACAAGGGAGGAGAATAAAATGGCAAAACGTGAACCATCTATTACAACTGAAAACTTTACCGCTGTTCAGCTTATGGAACTTGACTCATGCAGCCGCTGTGGCGAATGTGTGGACTGGTGTCCAACATACGATGCATCCGGACAGGATCCGGGACTTGCACCAAGAGACAAGATCCTCAGATGGAGAGAATACATGAACCAGTCCTATGGACTTCGTGCAAAACTCTTCGGTCCAAAAGAGATCTCAGAAGAAGAGATCGAGCAGTTCAAAGATGATGTATACGGCTGTACAACATGTGGTATGTGTGCAACAGTCTGTGAATCTGCAATTAACACAGTAGAACTCTGGGAATCCATGCGTGCAAACCTTGTAAAGCGTGGAAACGGTCCATTCGGTAAGCAGGGTGCTTTCCTTAAACTTATTGGAGAGTACAAGAACCCTTACATGGAAGACAACGCAAACAGGGTAAACTGGTTCCCTGAAGACATCAAGGTCGAAGACAAGGCAGAAATCCTTTACTTCGGAGGATGTACCGCAGAACTCAAACAGAGGAAGCTTGCGCTTGCAACAGCCCGTCTTCTGAACAAGCTTGGAATTAAGTTCACAATGCTCGGTGAAGATGAGATCTGCTGTGGTTCAGCTCTTATCAGGACAGGTCAGTATTTCATCAACGACACTGCAAAAGTAAATGCTCAGAAAAATGTTGACAACATCAAGGCAAAAGGTGCTAAAATTGTACTTTATGCATGTGCAGGATGTTTCAGGGCTTCTAAAGTAGACTGGCCAAGGCTTACTGAGAAGGAACTTCCATTTAAGGTAATGCACATTACAGAGTATCTCCAGGGTCTTATCGAGAAAGGAGAGATCAAGTGGGAGAAGTCAATTGACAAGACAGTAACATACCACGATCCATGCCACCTCGGACGTCACGTTGGAGTATTCGAGCCACCAAGAGCTGTACTTGAAGCAATACCAGGTATTAAGTTCATTGAGATGGAAAGAATCGAAGAGAATCAGCGTTGCTGTGGAGCTGGCGGTGGTGTCAAGGCAGGTATTCCTGATCTTGCACTCGGTGTTGCTTCAACACGTGTTGAAGATGCACTTGCAACAAAAGCAGAGCTCCTTTCAAGTGCCTGCCCATTCTGTAAGAGAAACCTCAGTGATGGTAGGGACGCAATAGGCGCAAAGGATCTTGAAGTTGAGGATGTAGTAGTTCTTGCTGCAGAAGCAATGGGAATTGACCTCAGCGACTCACCAGAGTGATTTTATCACTCTATCTTTTTATTTTTAGGGCAAATTGAATATACCTATTCGTACTATTTACTTTTCTCATGCAAATCCCTTATGAATTACTTGGAAAAATCTTTATTTTTGTAGCTTTTGCTGCACTTTTAGTCCTGTTAATTGCTTTACTATTGGGTTTATATAGTTTTAAGAATCATAAAATACTGTTCCCAAATTTTGTCCTATTCATTCTCTATCTGTTCTACGGCCCCTCAAAATGGATATGCCGTGTATTTGGCATTAAGGACACACTGGTTGATGAAATTCTGGTTGAGGTACGTAATGCCGTAATGCTTGATCAGTTCAGAGAAATTAAAAACGGAAGGGTTGTTTTTCTTCCTCAGTGTCTCAGGCATCCAAACTGTAAAGCTCGCTGTGACCCTTTGATTGGGTATGAATGCAAATTATGCGGTCTGTGTGACATTGGAACTATATGTAAAGCTGCCAATGAACGAGGTTTCGAAGTTTATGTAATTCCCGGCGGCAGTTTTGTCAAAAAAATAATTAAGGCTCACAGACCCGAAAGTTGTATTGGCGTCGCATGCTATCCTGAACTGGCCGAGTCAATGCAGGGTGCCTCACCATTTATGGTTGTCCAGGGAGTTTCACTATTGCAGGATGGTTGCTACAATACCAGAGTAGATGTAGATGAGGTCATAAGAAAAATGGAGGAATGTGACGATGTATAGGATTATCGGCATTATTGTGACCCTTTTGTTTATCATGTCAATACTGCTGGCAGCCCTGGCACTGCTGGTCAGTCGTATCAGTCTTAACAGGCATGTATGGCTTGCAGGATTTTTTGCAGGTATACTGGACTTCTTCTACATGCCTCTGAAATATTTCTTCTATAAGTTTTCAGATCCGCGTATTCTTGATAAATGGATGGTATCCCTGAAGAATATCTCCAACAGGAACAGTTTTAAGAAAGCTGACAGACGTATGATTATCGCTCCTCACTGTATGCGACATATGGAGTGTCCGGCATCATCTAAAAGAACTGGTATACAGTGTGTTTCATGTGGAAAATGTATTTTTAGCAGACTCAGGGAAGATGCATCAAAATATGGGTACGATCTCTATATTGTTACCGGTTCATCCTTTGTTAAACATGTGATTAAAGAAAAGAGCTATGATGCAGCTTTACTTATTGCCTGTGATTATGAACTGAATAAGGTTATGATGGGGCTAAAGGGTAAGAGACTGATAACTTATGGTGTCCCGATGCTTAATGACGGATGTTTTAATACTGAAGTTGAATATGAAAAAGTGATTGAAACTCTGGAACTGTTCTCTAATTAACTATATAAAAAGAGATATCGACTAATCGAAGAATATTGAGTGAGGAGAGTAAGCTCCCTTCTGTTAATGCAATACATTCATTCCAACATGGCAGAATGATGCGCTCAAAAGAGCTGCATTGACGGCATTCGGCTACGCGTACATAAACTTCGGGAATGGTCTAAACAACCATTGCCCCCTACTTCCGACTTGCACCCACGAGGATTCGCCGTTCCATCCGCATTTCATGAGAACTCAGCTTTTCAGCATCATCGCATTGACATGTTGCGGTATCGTTTCTGTGCCAGCATGTGCAAAGCACATGAGTTGCAAAGCAACTGCCCTGGCTCTCGCCAGATACCCTTTACAGGTATTCGTGTGTTTAGAAGGTGGGGAGACTTTCCTCAGGTCAAATGACCCGGCAGCCGTCCTTCCTCTCTCAGTGATTGAGATGAAATCAAATGATATATAACTTGTGACAATGCCTGGCAATTTAACTGGTTTCAATATCATATTAATTTAATACGTCATTAAAATTTCATATGCTATTTAAAAATAACATCTCATTTTAAAATAGTTCATTATGAATCAAAACATTTATTAAGAATCCTATGAAACAACTAAGATGGTTGGTATGAAATATAATAGGTATCTCATAATTGGTATCACACTGTTGACGGTACTATTCCTTTTCATATTCTCCGGAGCTGTTTCCGTAACAGACACCGAGCTGTTTAATGTCAATGGATTCGATGCCGGGGAAAATGGATTTGAAGTATTGGTACTGGGTATAGGACTTCCTTTATTGCTTGCAGCTATTTACGTTGTTTTCAGATCTAAAAAGGAGAATTCATCCTAAATTTAAGTAATGAATATCATTTTTAATTAAAATGTGAAATGATGGCTTAGAGTTTAAGCACACCACAGCCACAGCCACGTGTGAGCAGGAAATCCATTTTTGAAATGATCTCTTCCTGATGGAAGTCTGATAGTGATTCGAACTCTTCCTTGTGCTCAGTCAGGACATGCTCCTTCATTCTTTCTTTTGCCTTTTTTGGATCATTGTCGATGACTATAAAATCGTCATTAAAACCAAGGTCCTTGCATCTGAGTATATGTACTATAGTATAACCTCCTACTTAACGTTACAACTCCTGCCTTATAAGTTTTTGTTTTGACTGCAAAAAAGGAAGTAAAAATAACCGTACTTCAGAAGAAGAATGAAATACCAATTACAATGAAAAGTACGCCTGCAGCTTTGGAAATTGTATTCTTATTTATCTTTTCCATGAGTACTTTGCCAACATATACTGCCATAGATGAAAGCAGTAATAGTGCAAGTACAACACCTATGAATACCATCAATGGGTTGTATTGGGTTGCAAAAAGTGCAGATGCAAGCTGTGTCTTATCTCCCATCTCTGATACTAAAATAAGACCAAAACCCGACATAAAGGGAGTTTTTAGTTCGTATGAACCTTCCTGATCATCATCTTCCTTGTTTATCAGTGTCATTACACCGAAAATGATGAACATAACTCCGGCACCGATACGCACGTATTCCATTGGTATTCTGTTGGCAATTACATTTCCAAGAAGGATTGCCAGGCCATCTGTTATAATAAAAGCAAGCATCACACCGGCAAGTAAACGAGTGTATTCTCTTGTTTTAGTAGATAAAACCAATACGGCTAGTTGTGTTTTGTCTCCCAGTTCTGCCAGACCTACGAGGAAGAATGGGATCAGTATGTCCTGAATCATATTAACAGGAAGAAACAATAAGTCCTATATAAAACATTTCTAATATGTATCAAATATACTACTTGAAGTTTGCAGTACTTTATTTCAGAAGAAATTACGTAAGAATAAAAAAAGGTAAGCATATGCTTACTTTCTTTTCTTCTCAATTGATCTGTTTTACAAAAAAGTAATCAGTCTTCGACTTCCAGGGCCTGGATTATATCATGGACTGTAAGTTCACCTCTGGCAACCCTGAGGACCATTGGATAAATAAACGAACAATCGTCTATCGCATTCCATCGCTTCTCTCCTACGGTTCTTATTACCTCATCCATTACTTTCCCACACTCATTACAATACTTTGTATCACTTTCAATACCACAAACAATACAATTCATAATTTACCTCCACATTTACATTATTCCTAGATTCTCATTGGTGCGAATCTCTGGTTATTTTAAATGTCTGTGCTGATAGTATATAGGTTTTGAGCCTGAAAGGGTTTACATGGAAAATGTTCAAAACAAGGCGCAATTTTAATAATGGAAACTCTCATTATTCAGCGACATAAAAGGAAATTCAAATTAATGTTGATGAATATCAAATTTACCTGAGGTAAAAACGTGTCTGATAATCTTTTTGATATTAAAGTAGGAGATTTCTCATTCAGAAATCCAATTGCGCTTGCACCCATGGGGGGAATAACAAACAGTACTTTTGCAAACAAGAATGCAAATGATGCCGGACTTGTAATTCTTGGAGGATACAATCTGGATTCTGCGACACAGAAAGCTGCTGCAGAAATGGTATCCCGTGGAAGAAAGGAGTTTGAGTCCCATGAGCCTTTCAAGGTCATGGAAGATGAGATAAAAGCTGTAAATGAAGGCCCCATCGTCGGTGTCAATGTAAGGAGTTCAAAACTTGAACCTCTCATTAAGGCAGCTGAACTTGTAAGGGATGCAGGTGCCATACTTGAGCTTGATGCTCATTGCAGGCAGAATGAAATGACTGACATTGGTGTCGGTCAGGCATTACTCAGCGATCTTCCAAAACTCAGCGACTGGATCTCTAAAATCAAGGAAACAGGTGTCGTACTTTCTGTAAAAATACGTGCAAATGTTGTTAATGATATTGAACTTGTCAAAGCAATCGAATCAGCCGGTGCAGATGTTCTTCACCTTGATGCAATGCAGGAAGGTGCCGGTGCAGATCTTAAACTCATAAAAGAGATACGTGACTCCACAAGAATGTTCCTTATCTGCAACAACTCTGTCACAGATATTGAGACTGCAAAGGATATGTTTACAAGAGGAGCTGATATGGTTTCTGTAGCACGTGCTGTAATGGATGAACCAGGAATAATAAGTCAGCTTGTAAACAGGATCTCAATACAGCAGGAAGATATGGGATGGTATAACGCACCTAAACATGTTTGTCGTGGGGAAGGAGACCTCAGGGGACTTGCATTCTGTTGCCTGCCTGTAAAACCATGCCCTGTTCATAACAATATTGCCAAACTCGGTTACTCTGCACAGGAATTTGCAGATATAAAGAATGAGTTTGCAAAAGGTACAATGCTTGAATACGGTGACAGTACATGTTTTGGCAGTCTTGTATGGTGCTGTAAGATATCAAAACCATGCTACCTGAGAGACGGTGTTCTGGAAACTCTTGGTCTTTCTGATTCAGAATACATGCGCCTTAAAAAGGAACTTGCAGACTACATACTGGAGAACGCTAAAAAGCCAGTCAACGCTCAGGTATGAGTGCTAAAATTAAATCAACTCTTTATTATAAGGCATAAGAAGATACGATGATAGATTCACTCTACACAATTGACAGGGGAGCTTATCCTCTGCCGGCACACATTGCACGGTGCGCACAGCTTGCTATGTGTCTTGAAGTGTCCTCTTCACCTAAACCTGGAAACATTGACAGGTTTAATGATTATGATGACACCCGATACGAACATTTTCTTGCGTCATCAAGTGCTGTCTATCCTGTCATTGAGGAAGCAGTTTCCTGTGAGGCCGGTGTAGGTAGGCTTATTAAGGGTGCTGTTACTGAAAGTATGCGCTGGCAGAAAGGTGGTAATACTCATTTCGGTGCTTTCTTGTTATTGATTCCTTTTGCGATGGCTGCAGGGGAAATGTTTGAGGAAGATGAAACATTTACTATCCAGCAACTGACAGAATCTGCATACAGGATAGTAAAGAGCACCACAACTGAGGATTCAGTGGATTTCTACAGTTGTTTTGATAATGCAGGTGTTAAGGTCAATTCGGTAGACGAGTTTGATCTTGAGGATAACAGTGCTATAGATGAGCTCCACGAAAAGGATATGAGTCTTTACAAACTCATGGATATTGCCAGGGGTTATGATATCATAGCTAATGAATGGGTCACAGGTTTTAAGAGGTGTGCCCGTTGTGCAGACCTGATTATTGATGGAATGAAAGGTCTTGAGGCTCCCAGACTTCGGGCTGATATTAATAACGTTACTGTTTATGCATTCCTGAAGATGCTTTCTGAGAATGAGGATACGTTCATCAGCACCAAATATGATACGGATACGGCTCTCTATGTATCAGAAAAAGCAAAAGAGATACTTGAGCAAATGTATAATATCGGTGAAGACTTTAATAGTATATTACCATTGATTGAGAAACTGGATCAGGAACTTCTCCGGAAGAAGATAAATCCGGGTTCTACAGCAGATATAGCCATTGCAGGTTTGTTCATAGCATTACTTGCCGGAGTCCGATTTTGATGCATATTAAATTAAATCTTGAGGATTACGGGATATATGAAGGCATTTCGGAAACCATTGTTACGACAAACAGGGGATGGTCTATGAATGCTGCACCTATGGGAATTATCCGCAGGAACGATAAGTTGTTTGTGCGTCTTTTCAAAGGCTCAACTACTTATGATAATGTATTGTCGGAAAAAGTCCTTGTTGCAAATACCACGTGGAATGCCGCAATTTTTGTAAACTCTACATTTTCCGATCTGCAGGATTCTGATTTTGAATCCATTAATGTTAATGGAAGAACAATTGTAGCTCTCAAAGAGGCACAGTGCTGGATAGCTTTTGAATGCATCAATATAAAACTTACATCAGAGGCCCTGGTTGCTGAGCTTATTCCTTTGAGAACACATGTTAACAAGTGCCGGATAAGAGCTCCAAACCGCGGACTTTTCGGTGTGATTGAAGCATGCATCCATGCAACCAGATACCGGCTTACAGGTGAGGAAAAATATCTAAAACTCATCAAGGCCTATGGCGAAATTGTGGATAAGTGCGGTGGGGAAAATGAAAAGGAAGCCATGAAGTTGCTCTATGCCTACCTGTAACTCCAGATTCAAACTAAATCCGGTATATTAAAGTATATAACACAGAAGGACCATTTTCTCCCTATGGCAAAAACGATAGCATGGGGGATTACCGGAGCAGGTCATTTCCTTACTTCGAGTTTTGACATATTCGGGCAGATGAAAAACGAATATGATATCAGAGTGAACACTTTCCTTTCCAGTGCAGCTGAGGAAGTTGTGAGGATGTACGGACTTGAGCATGAACTGGAAAAGATATCCTGTGGTGAATACCTTGAGGAAGTCTTCCTTGAAACACATCAGGGCAAAAGCTGGCCTAAAACAGGACGCTTTTTACTTGACAAATATGATGCTCTTGTAGTAACACCCGCGACATCAAACACGGTTTCCAAGATAGCGCACGGTACCGCAGATTCACTTGTGAGCAATGCTGTTGCCCAGGCTGTAAAAGGTAGTGTGCCGGTTTATGTTGTTCCTGTGGATATCGCAGGAGTGGTTATATCTGAGCTTCCTTATGGCATTGCCAGGGAAAAATGCCGAAAATGTGACTCCTGTCCGCCCCGGGATAACTGTCCAAACGGTGCAATAAACGACCAGATTGACTTGCTCAAATGCAGTGGTTGCGGTATATGCAAAGACCTTTGCAACTTTAATGCTATAAAAGGCGGTCCTGTTGAGTTGAAAGTAAGGGATATTGATGCCAGAAACGTGGAAATCATAAGGGAACTCGAAGGTATTACTATACTGGAAAAACCGGAAGATATACCTTTAATTATGGATGAAATATAAGCAAAAAAGGAATTATCATTTCCTCTTTTTATTTTCATCTCATTCCAAGGCGCCTGGTGATTTTGTTCATATGTCCAATAAACATTTGTTTCACCACAAATGACACAGGTGTTTTTCTTCCGCCGGGACTTGTCTTTCCTGCTCTGATTGCATCCAGAACCTCTTCTACAGTTGTGGCGTCGGTATCAATTTCAGTATATGATATTCCTACCATTTCAGCTTCATGTGCGTCACTCCCACCTGCCATTGGGAATCCAAGTTCTTCTGAAGCTTTTCGGGCTTTGTTATTGGGGCCGTCTGTTACGCATCTTGAATTCAGGACTTCGATTGCATCCGCATCTAATCCTTCAATGTAACCTATTCCGTGGGATGTCACTTTAAAGGGGTGTGGGATTATAACTACTGCGCCCTGTTGACGTGCTTTTTTTATAGTTTCTTCCGGACTGAGTCCAGGTTTTATTGGTTTATGGACACCGAGAACAAGTATATGGCCTTTTGAAGAACTGACTTCAACACCTGGGATGACAATCATTTTTGAACCAAGTTCCTGCGCTCTTTTGACGCAGGCAAATCCTCCTTCAATACGATCGTGGTCACATATTGCAAAACCATCAAGTCCATTGGATTCAGCATTTTTTAGAATCTCATCAAGACTGGCGTTGCTGTCTTTAGAGTAACAGGAATGTACGTGAAGATCGAACTTCATGTAAGCATCTTGGTCTTCCAGGTTAATAAAGATATTTTAGATTCTATGCTGGAAACCAGTTGAAATCAGGTAAACCAAGGTAAGTTGAATAATAGAAAATACTGCGAACGGGGATAGAATTTTGGTGGTTGGGTGGTTGGGTGGTTGGATAGGATTGGTGGTACATTAGAGTATTTGTTCCCGTTCGCATATATACTAACTACCGGATCGCATATATATATAACGCTGTGAATTAAAATCTTTAAAAATTACAGCTGTATATACATGTCATGATAGTTCATTCACTAGAGATATGGCTTTATTTATAACTTTATCCCTTGCTTCAAAATCAATTGAAATTACATCAGTGTAACTGATATTATGGACTACTCCTTCGTCATAGATCCATGCTACAAGTGACATACCCTCTTCCGACATTGGTATCGTAATACTGATTCTTTTCCACTCAGGTAATTGGTTTCGTATCTGTTTTTTGAGCTTTTCAAATCCAAAACCTGTTTTTGCAGATACAGTTACAGAATTTGGGGCAAGATATGCAAGACCCGTCATCTTTTCCTGCAGTTCCTCCTCTGTTACAAGATCTACTTTATTGAAAACGGTGACAATAGCTACTTCCTGTAATTGGTCCCACATTGTTTCATGACATACAAGAAGCTTTTTACGTATAATCTCAAACGGTTCTGATGAGTCTACTACAAGAAGCACGACATCGGCAAGGAATATCTCATCAAGTGTTGATCTGAAAGCGTCAACCATCCAGTGAGGAAGGTCTTCTATAAAACCAACAGTATCCGTGACAAGAATATCACGACCCTCTACTTTAAGCGATCTTGTTGTGGGTAGAAGAGTGGTGAATAACATATCCTTTGATTCGACAGTTTCGTCCACGAGTGCATTGAACAGAGTACTTTTTCCGGCGTTAGTATAACCTGCAAGTGCCGCAAGTGAGAATCCTTTTGAATGACGATGTGCCCGCAAGGATTCGTTATCCTTCTGTATGGTCTCAAGCTCACTTCTGATACGTGTCATCCGGTTTTTGATATCCTGGGCATATGAGTCCTCATAACCGCCAAGTCCCATAAAACCAGGTCTTTCGTCCTTTTTCAGAATGGATATTACTGCCCTTGCACGTGGGAGTTCATATTCCAGTCTTGCAAGTTCCACCTGTAATTTGGAACGATGTGTAGTTGCTCTTGTTGCGAAGATTTCCAGAATTAGTTGAAATTTGTCAATAGTTTCACAGCGGCATGTTTCAGAAATATTGTAGATCTGCATGGTGCTGAGAGGGTTGTGGAATATTAGCTTATCTGGTTTCAGGTCAGAGACCATCAGTGCAAGTTCCTCAACCTTTCCTCTCCCAAGGTGATATTTGCGGTCGGGATGACGTGTCTGGCTTATTTCCAAAATGATTTCATAACCTGCTGCTCCGGCAAGTTCCCGAAGTTCATTCATTTGAAGGTCATTTTTTTCATCTTCAGACCTTGGTTCATTCCTCTTTACTAATATAGCACGCATCATAGGGGTACCTTGAATTGGCATTTCACTGAATATCCAGTTCTTTTAAAAGAAGCTTTCGTGAACTGAGTGATGCATGATGGGCAATCTCAATACATCTTCTCTCACTGAGTGATTCCTGATATTTGAAATCCCGGGTGAACATACTGTCGATTAACCATTGGGGTTTATTATAAAAATCACCCGCTTCTGTAACAATGGTTCCACAGGATTTCAGTTCGGAAACAGTGGTTTCTACCATTTTTACAACAAACTGGACATCAGGTGCGGATTTACTCCTGAAAGACCTCAGGTTTATCTGATTGACTTTTTCAATGTGGTCTGCAGTGACAGAAGCAGCAACTGCTGCACATACCATGAGGTATTCATCATTTACCTTATGCCTGCCGGAAATATCCACCGCGATTATATCAAACATCTTCTAAAGCAAAGTAGGGTATCTTATATAAGTTTGAGCAGTTTTGGAGTTTATTCCTGTTCTCTTTATTCATTCATGAAACTGTAATTACATCTTTATCCTGCCGATATCGATGTATTCAATAGCACCATTAAATTCCACTGCATAGAGCATCTGTTTTCTGACGCTGTTTGCAAGCCTGATGGCTCTGGACATAACAGGGAGTAAGAATTCGTGGTTATGTGGTATGGCATGAATCAGGAAATTAGAGTGTGGAAGCTTGTCAGTAGAGTGCACTTCGCTGTAAACCCTGAAGTGTGTTCCGAACTTAAAACCGGTCTTCGGGACAAATCCTCTGCTTCGAAGGTCTACATAGGCACTGTACTTGCGTGTGAAATCAGGATCAATTGAGGCCGCAATTTCTGAGAATTCAGAAATGTCAGGAATTATTTCGTCATTACTGTTCTTTATCTCTATTATGCCTTTATCAAGCAGGTAGGCAGATTCCACAAGTGACAACTGAAGGCGTTCATTATCTAGTGGTTTGCCATAAAAGCCGTTCTCATAAAGAAGCCTGGATGTTCCCCCGTCCCAGACAAGTACACGGTCTTCGAGCATCGTAACAGATACTAGCTTCTCTAAAGGCAGAGTTTGTCCCATTTCTCCTTTAATATCCAGTCTTTTAACTTCGTAGTATGTGATGTCACTTTCCTCGTCAACGATGGCAAGAACCATTTGTTTGCGGACATTAAGTGCGGCGTTATACTGGGTAAGCAGGTCTTTCAGTAACATTGGCACACGTTCTGACCTGACGTAAACAAACATCTTTGCCTGTGTCTTGCCAGGGTGTCCGCCTCTAGGATAGACCCTGAAGTCAGTTACACTGGGTTGTACATAGTAGCCTCTTTCACGGAGGTCTTTGTAAACGATGTATTTCAATTCAAAGAATTGCTGTCTTCTTGATGCTTCTGTGAAAAACTCTTCAAATCCAAGGTTCTTTTCATCCTGACTTATCTCCAGTTTGTTCTTGTAAAGTAAATATGCGGCTTCAACGAGTGTGAGTTCAAGAACATCGCCCTTTGGACGACCATAGTACCCGGTGTTGTAAAGCTCATTGATGGCTTTTTTTCCGGCTTTTACCTTTTCTTTGACTAGTTTTCCGATCAAAAATTTCACCTGAAATAAATAAGAATGTATTTACAAATGTATAGGGATTCAAATATTGTACTATATATTTAACAGTGGTGGACTGGGCTATCTGCAGTTCCAGGGAATTTAAGTGCAAATATAATAATGGCAGGTTAAAAAAAGATTGGAGAAGAAAAACTGAAACTTTCAGTTTTAGTCCTTCCTCACGCGAGTAATGCAACAGACAGCAAGCAAAAATGCGGCTATTAAAGTAATGCTTTCAAAGCCAGGTGTGCTCTGTGATGCAGTTTCAGTCATTTCCTCTTCAACATTATTGTTGTTTTCAATTGAATTAGTTGACATTTTTGCGTCGTCAGAGTTAGAATTCAGGTTTTCTTCCTTAGAATCGCCAACTATTGCAAACGGAGAAAATCCTGATGTTTTTGCTTCAAAGTGAAGATACTCATCATCTTCACCTGTCATTTCCGTATCAAGTTCTTCCCATTCTCCATCTGAATAGTGCAACAGCCTGATAGAATCTTCATCTATGTCGTTGTCTTCAAGCCACTGCCTGCTTACTTTAAACCCTATAATGCAGTCTTTGATATTGTCTGAATCTGAGAATCCTGATTTTCCAACCCATATGTTGAGGTTGCGGTACACTGTTCCTTCAGGCTCCTTGTCCACGAGGGCAGATGTGTCATGCAAACATTCAATGGTTGCAGATATCTTACCCCAGTTGCGGGAAGCTGTGAACTGGATGAATTCTACTTCATTGTTCTCATTCTCAAAGTCGTAGTTTGTGACTGAATCTTTGGTTATGAATTCTGATTTAACGTCCTTGAATGCGATGTTTTCGTAAAGTTCGCCAGAGGTTCCACCGCCTCCTCCTCCGCCACCGCCGCCGGAGCTCGAGGTTGTTGTGATTGAAGGGGAAGCTGCATTAACCAGAAGATTTGTTGAAACTTCTTCGGACCAGTCACCATTGTCGTCTTTGGCTTTGAAGTATATCGTGTGATTACCTATAGAGAGCTCAGAACTTGTGAAACTGGAGTTGGTGCTTAATTGGCCATCGATGTTGGAACGCCAGTTGTAGGCGACTATGGAACCATCTTGATCGGTTCCATTTCCATAGAAGCTTACGTCTGAGTTGAATGTTGTAATATTTGTTGATAGAAGTAATGATGAGACAGATGGTAAATAATTGCTTAGTGCTCCGGTTGGCTTATATTCTCTATAAGGATAGAACAGTAGTGAATCACTGTCTGATATTCTAAGGTTGATCCCTTCAGCAAGTTCAATCTCATACCCCTTTCCTATAGAAATACTTCTGAAATTAAACATATGAATATTATCTTCAGCGATAGAATCGACTACAAATTCCCCAAATCTGTATCCTATATTTATTGCAAGATAGCTTTCAGAATCTACTATCCAGAGACCATTCAGGACTATATAACTGTCTGTTTGTTCGGTAACTATTTCTTTGATATTTGTGCGGACAACAATGACATTTTCCTGAGAACCTATATCTTCCTTAAATTCCAGAGTAAACTCTCCAGCAAAAGAATCTATATTTTCACTGAATAGTAGTTCTCTGTTCTTTAATATGCTTATAACTGCAGTATTATTGTTTTCAATCTCATTTACGATTAATTCATAACCTTCTGGAAGTTCAAGCGGTGAACCTATTTTCAAAGTATATTGTGAATCAGAATCAATTACCAGTTTTGCTAATTCATCCGGTCTACTGTCTTTAAGGGATACGTATTCTTCTCCGAAAATACCTACCATAGGATATTTTTCATTATTATGGATGTTGTTTTCAGGAGTGAAATTTCCAGCATACTCTTTTTGAATGAGTGTGGAGTAATAAGTGATTCCTTCTTCTTCGATAGAGCTATTTGAAATATAGTTGATATTGATTTGTTCTGTTCCGATATTTTCTTCAAAGTCATATACAAAGCCTGCAAAGTCCTTGAAATTCCAGGACAATCCATTATTCCATATAATTGGTCCTGTAGCTACTGTACCTCTAAGTTCATATTCCTCAGTAGGATAAATATCCTTTTTAAGATAGAAATTGTGATCACTTGAATTTGAAAGTTTTATTGATAAATCCAGTGCAATGGTTGTGTCTTCTCCTTTTTTCAGAATGATGGCATCATGGTTATTGGACATCTTTATTCTGTTATTGTCCAAGAGATCGACATCTAGTTCGCTGAAGCGGTCTCCGTGATCAATTTCAAGCAGGTTATCTTCATTACTGTCTATCAACCACATTCCTTGTGTAACTGCAAGAGCATCGACTTGCCCCATGAATACATCACTTACAAGTAGTCTGTAGATAAGTACATTAGATTCGTTTCCAAGATCAGAATAATACTCCCATATTGCTAATCCATCACTTACATCTATTACTTCATCTTCAACGAACTCTCCGTTTCGGGATAGCTCCAACAAGACCTTATTTTCTTCAACTTTAATTTGTTTTGCTGTAAGAGCATAGCCATTTGCAAGTTCAAGAGAAGAATTTGTTCTTAATGTGTATTTATTATCAGTGTCAACCAGTAATTTTGCAAACTTGCAAGTTTTACTATTTTCTATTTCAGTAATTGGAACATAAGGATCACCCAGAATTCCTATTACTTGATATGTTTCATTTAATCCATATTTGCTATTTCCATAATCTGATTTGTACATGACCTGCTGAATAGAAGTGGAATAATTTAGCCCATATTTTCCAACCTTTAAGTCTCCGTTTTCTGCAGCGGTAATATTTTTTATAATAATCGATTCAGTTGAAGTGTTTCTGTCAAGGTCATAATAAAAACCTGCAAAATTGGAAGCATTGATTTCTAGGAAAGTATTGTTATCATTAAGTGCAAATATATCATTTTTGTCATATACAGGGCTTCTGACTTCGATATTTCCTGTATGGGTAATATCAACTGAAGTTGTTGGTTTTATAATTCCCCAGTCCCAGTTTATAACATCTGTTCCATTTTCGTTTGATACAAAGGCAGTAATGTCATAATCACCTGATGCATAAGTATCTGAATAATAGGATGCATCTGTTACTGAGTAATTGATCTGTTGATAATCTCCATCTAAATACCATACCACATCAGAAGGACAATCCAGGCTTATATTAATTGTAGGATTCTCATTTTGGTAACTTCTTATTCTGGTTTCATAAGAATCAATATTTGCTGGTGTATTTTCGGGTATTGTCTTTTCAATCACCGGATAGTAATAAAGTGTACTGTTATCTGCAACTTCCAATTTCAAACAATTGTAAATATCAAATCTCTCTCCTGATAACAGATTGATATAATTCGAATTTGAGAAAGTGATAGAATTCTCTGAAATATCAGCTACTTCTAGTAGACCCTCTTCATCTGAAATTTCAAAGTCCAGTATATCGTCAAAGTCCAGAATCCAAATACCATCAATTATAAATTGTTTCGAAACCGGTCCCTCTATTTTTTTAATATGCAATTTCATAACTCTGACATCGTCTACACCTGCAATGTCATATTCCCATTTCCATATAGCATCTTGAGATACCGGGTCAAAAACTATGGTGTTATCAATGGATGTTCCACCATATATCCAGTTTCCTTTTTGGAAATAAATGTGAAACTCGTCTTCTTCTTCATCATAGGAATAACGAATACTGTAATCATCCTTAAAATCAATATTACCACTTCCGGTCACAATATATTCTTTATCTGTATCAAGAAGCAGTTTTCCAAGTTTTGCCGGATTTCCCTGTTCTAAAGGTATGTACTTCTCTCCGAGTATACCTACAACTTCATATTGCTCTCCGTCAGAATTTAATTCATCACATGAGAAATAACTTTTCTGGATAGTTGTTCTATATGTGAGGTTTCCTGGGTCTATTATTCGTTCAGTACTCGTCAAAGGTTGTGTTACTTCAAGTGTTTCAGAAGATATGGCATTGTCAATATCATAGAATAGACCAGCAAAATTCAAATAATCCCATGATTCCGGTCCTGTTGCAATAGCACCTGGGATGTCATGTTGAGTTGATTGGTCGTATGTTTTAATCAGACAGAAACGTAATGAATCTGAATCAGCAACTTTAAAGTTAAGGTCATTGGCAACATTTATAGTACTATCTTTTTCAAGAACAATATTATTCGAATTGTTCATTCTGATTGAATCATTATCCACCAGTTGGACTTCCATTTCATTGAAAGTAGATCCCTCTTCTACATTTATGGGATTTTCAAAATCAATTAACCATATACCTTCTACATCAACAAATTCGTCTACCTCTCCCATGAATACATCAGTAACAAGTAATCTAAAAACAATGACATTATCCTCATCACCAACATCCTGATAATACTCCCATGTAACAGGACCTCTTGAAAGATCAATAACTTCATCTTCTATAAACTCTCCATTTTGGGATAGTTCCATCCAGACTTTATTTCCTTCAACATCGATTTGTTTTGCTGTAAGTTCATACCCTTCCGGGAGTTCTAAGGAAAAACTTGTTCTAATCAGATGTTTATCATCGCTATCTAAAAGCAATTTAACAATTTCATCTGGACTTTCATCTGATAGGGATACATATCTGTCACCAAAGAACCCTATTGATGGATAGGTGGTAGGATATGTAGATCCATACACCTCTTCGTTATCAAAGTCTGCTTTGTAAGGTACCTGAAGTATTTCAGTTTTGTAATTGAGTCTTCCTTCTTCGAGAGTCCTGCCATCTGCTGATTGGTTAGTATTTGTGGTATTGTAAATCCTTAATGATTCACTGCCTTTATTAGTATCCAGATCGTAGTTGAAGGCTTTGAAATTAGAAGAATTTATTTCGATTGCAGAAGATCCGTTTTCAATGTTAATGGCATTTTCTTTAAAAATAGAGTAGAGGTTACTTCCATTATAAACCTGACTTCTGATATATGCATCATTATCATTTTCCACGATCAATAGGCTTGTAACTTCTGCTGACCATTCATCTTCGTTGTCTTTTACTTTGAGATGAATGGTGTGATTTCCAGGTGACAATTTATTAGTGTTGAAGTAAGCATTGTCACTCAATATTCCATCAATGCTTGATTCCCATTTATATTCCAGAATATAACCGTCGTGATCAATACCTATTCCTGCAAAGTGAACAGTCTCCCCGGCCTTTACGTATCCAGGTGATACTGAGAAAATTGAAGCTTCAGGAATTAGATTTTGGTAGGAATAAAGAGGTAAGAAATCTACATTGTTTTCATTAATTGTATAGGTCTCATCGCAAATTCCATCTTCATCTGTATCAAGATGCGTTTGGCAAAAATCCGTTCCTGATGGATTGGTCCAACAATTCCCTCCAAGATATGGTCCGCCAACAATATTTTCTCCTGCTGTTTTATCGATATTCCATGTATTAGATGAATTTGAATATTGTTTCAGGTTTAAATCGTTGTTGAAATAATTGTTATATATTGTATTTCCGGAAGAATTGTAGCCAACGTACATTCCTTCCATATAACTGTTCTCTATAGTATTTCCAGCTATCAGGTTTTCTTTATTGTTATATCTCAAAAACAATCCAATTCCGCTTGCTACTGCCAGATTAGGGGTGACATAGGAGCTAGAGGCAGAGCTCAATACTAAATCTGTGCTGTTTTTACCATCATTTTCGTTTGGGTAGATTACTATCTCTTTTGTAACAAGTTCAAACTCATCAGGACTATCAATATTTGAGGAATCAACACTCAATGAGTTTACACTTGTTGATGAAACTTCATAAGAATAAGTGTGAATTATAGAGTTATTAATCAGTGAATTGTTGTGAGATGACTCATGGAAATATATCCCGTATACTTTATCGCCCTGTAAATGGTTTTCAATAACAGTATTGTTGCAGGATTTTACAAGATCAAATCCTATAAGGTCATTAAATGAATATGTTGATTTTATTTCATTACTATTACTTTCAAAGAGGCATAATCCAATATAATCGTTAGATTCCAGGGTATTATTGATGATTTCATTATTATCTGAATTGTTAAGGTAAATTCCATATTTGTTTGACTTAACAACGTTATTCTCTATCAGACAACTCGATGACTCATAAAGAAATACTGCTTTAGAAAAGTCTGCACCAGTTACAGTAAAACCTTTCAGTACAACATCATTTGAATTGATACATATTGTATAACTTTGATTATCAATTGGCCTTATCGTTACAGTGTCTGGATTTTGAGATTCTGATATAATAGAAATAGATTTTTCAATTATCAGATTCTCCATATACGTTCCTGATTTGACAACGATAGAATCCCCAGAATCTGAATTGTCAATAGCATCCTGAATAGAAGTATAATCTCCATCTCCTGACAAATCCACTGTAATAGTTTCAGCCATCGCATTTCCTGCAAGCACAAAGGAAATACATATATACATAACCAACAACGTTTTAAAATAATGGTGCCTCATATCAATAACCCATTTACTCTTAATATATTATTGGTATATAAGTGTAATTAATTTAGCATGTCTTATAAAAGGTTAGTTTATATCAAGTAGATAAAAAGAAAAATAATAAATCCTGCCCTATCCTGCAGGACACAAATAGTTCAGGCGGAGATGGTTAATTAAATTCACAGATAGGCTTCGGTAACGTAATGAAGCATCATCCTGTGGCTATTGAAGTAATAGGATAACATCTCAATGGAATTGCTCATCATTTTTGCCCATTCATCCTTTCTCTTATAATATGTAGGTATCATGATGTACTCCAGCTTATAATAGAGGTCATCAAGCTCCATCATCTCAACCTGCTCAGGAGTCTTATCGGCCTCAAGCTTCGGACCAATAGAATAACCTGTGATACCTTCCACACAGCCTTCTATCCACCAGCCATCAAGGACACTGAAATTCACAACACCGTTGTGAGCTGCTTTCATACCGCTGGTGCCTGAGGCTTCAAGAGGTTTCTTGGGAGTATTCAGCCAGACATCCACACCAGAGACGAGCTTCATGGATATGTCCATATTGTAATTCTCAATATAAGCTATCTCTATCTCACCTTTAAGCTCTCGCATGTACCCGTAAATTCTTTCGATGAGTAATTTTCCCATAAGATCTCTCGGGTGGGCTTTTCCTGAGAAAATCAGTTGTATTTTTCCTGCTTCGTTAACCTTGCGAAGCCGGTTCAGATCAGAAAATATTAATGTAGGTCTCTTGTATTCGGTAACTCTTCTGGCAAAACCAATCGTCAGAGTGTCACAATCCATATTCGTGCCACATTCTTTGTTTACATAGTCCAGGAGATCCTTTTTTGCTTTTCTGTGAGCTTTTAATATCTCATTATCCGGAATGCTCCGGGCTCTTACAAGCAGTTCTGGTTCGTTTGCCCAGCATGGAAGATATTTATTATAAAGCTCTTTCATGTGAGGTCCCACCCATGTGTAAGAGTGTACTCCGTTTGTGATTGAGCTGAACTTGTATCCCGGGAACATTTTTTCTGATATCTGCCTGTGTCTTTTGGCTACTCCATTCACATAATTGGATAAATTCAGCCCAAGCAGTGTCATATTCAGCTGATGTTCACCACCATATTTCTTCAAAATCTCAAAATCCGAATTCTGGCTGACAAGTTCCCTGACAAGATCATGTGAGAACACATCATGTCCACTTTCAATAGGTGTATGAGTTGTGAATACACAAAGTTCTTTGACTTTTGAGGCATTCATATCGTTCTCTTTCAACAGTTCCAGAGTGAGTAAACTGGAGTGTCCTTCATTCATGTGGTACTTCTGAATAGAACAACCTAGTTTTCTAAGCATCCTGACACCGCCGATTCCCAGTATTATCTCCTGTTTGAGACGATACCTGCGGTCTCCACCGTAGAGACTATCGGTTATCTGACGGTCTTCTACAGAGTTACCTTCTATGTCCGTATCAAGGAATAATACTGGAACTGTTTCCTCGGTGAGACTGTGATGAACATAAAGCCAAGACCTGACTTTTACTTCTTTTCCTTGTATATTGACAGTCACTTCGTAAGGAAGGGACTGCATATAGTCTGAAGGATCCCAGTTGTGTGGATGCTCTGTCTGCCTTCCTTCAGAGTCAAGTTTCTGAATGAAGTATCCTCTTTTGTTGATAAGAGTAACAGCAATAAACGGAAGACCAAGATCCGCACTTGCCCTTATTGTGTCACCTGCAAGTATCCCAAGACCACCACTATATGTGGGCATTCCACAGCGAAGTCCGATCTCCATTGAAAAATAAGCTATCTTGCGTTTTTTAGACCCAATGAAATTATCCATGTTGCCAACCTTCCAAATAAATAGATAAAATTAATATTTATATAAAATTACCTGAAAGAATAAAATACTTTTTGATGGGATTTATAGGGAGAATATAGTAATATTGAAAAAAGACCCGGAAAAATAAAATCAGATTATGAAAACTTTTTCACATCTTATTTTTCATCACAAAATCCACAAAACTACCTGCAAATTCCCTGTAAGAGCTTGCAACCAGATGTGCATAGCATCCAAGTGTATTATCAACAGTAAGTCCGTCCCAGCCATCAATTATGCCGGTTCCACGGGAAAGTTTGATGGCAAATTTTGAATCCATTGGAATCTCTGTAACTTCGGAGTGATGGAACTCATGACCACGGAAAGAATTTCCTGTTATACCAATAACAGAATCCATTGCAAGTTCACCAATATTGTAACTGACAACACGCTTGTGTCCCATTAGAGTGTGTCCGGGCAGTGCTCCAACCATTTCATGTGTGGATTCCGGCATCTCTGCCATGTGATGCGCTCCTTTGCCTTTCACCCCTGTACTGAGTTTCTCGGTCAGGTACATCAGGCCACCGCATTCTGCATAGATTGGCATGCCGGAGCGTGATGCATCAAGGATATCCTCACGCATGGTTACGTTTTCCTCAAGTTCGGCGGCGAAAAGTTCGGGATATCCGCCACCAAGGTAAAGTCCGTCAACATCCGGTAATTTGCTGTCATGTATCGGACTAAAGTATTTGATCTCCGCTCCTGCCATTTCAAGCAGTTCAAGATTGTCGTGATAATAGAAATTAAAAGCCTCATCAAGGGCAACACCAATAACCGGACGTTCAGTTTCCATCTCGCGTGGAGTAAAAACGGTTTTCGAAGGACGTTCTAAAGCCGGAGCAGCATGTGCCATTTCCAGAAGCCTGTCTATCTGGATTCCATCCTTGATTTTGTTTTTGATAAATTCGATTCTCTCATCGTAATTATCAGCACGGCGGCGTTCCTCAATTGCAGGAACAAGACCAAGGTGTCTCATGGAGATCTTCATGGAATTATTGCGGTGTATTACACCAATTACCGGAATGCCAGTATAATGCTCGATAGCTTCTGTGGCTTTTTTAGTGTGCCTCGGACCACCTATATTGTTGAGAATCACACCAGCAATATTAACGTTTTTATCAAAGTCCTTGAAACCATTCACAAGAGCAGCTGCTGAGCGGGTAATGCTCCTTGCATTGATAATAAGGATTACAGAACATTTCAGAATCTTAGCTATCTGTGCAGTACTGCCTGTATCGGTAAAGCTGTCAAAGCCCTCATAAAGACCACGGACACCTTCGATAATAGCAATGTCTGCATCCTCACCAACTTCGACACCGTGAATGAAAACATCCCTGACACCCTCTTCATCCATCAGGAAACCATCAATATTGCGAGCCCTGCGGCCGGTAATTTCAGTATAATAGCTTGGGTCAATATAATCAAGCCCCACCTTGTAGGGTTGAACCTTATATCCGGCTTCAGTAAGTGCTGCAAGCAGGCCAATAGTGATTGTAGTTTTACCTGAGGATGAGCTTCCTGCTGACAGGAGTATTCTTGGGATTTCTCTTTTCCCGGAAGGCTGGGGAGTGTCAGACATTTTCATCAAACCTTAACGTGTAAGTTCACGCAGTCTTTCATCCTCAAGTGATGAAGGAAGCACTGAACTGTTGTTGGACATAATAGCATGTGCAAGCTCACGATAGACACTTGCAACAGGTGAATCCGGAGCTTTTTCAAGCACGGAATATCCATCTCTTTCACAGTCCTGAACTATCTGCTCCTTTGGAATAAATGCCATGAGCTTGCTGCCAATTTCCTCCGAGAACTTCCTCACGATTTCCTCTTCCCTTGTAACACTTCTGGAATTACAGATTATTCCGGAAAGTGGTGTGTCAATCTTGGCAAGTCCCTTGCAGATATTGTTTGCAGCATAAAGCGGCATGTATTCTCCGGATGTGAGGATGTAAGCCTCATTTACAAGTCCTTTGCGTATTGGTGCAACAAATCCGCCACACACGATATCCCCTGGAACATCATAGATTATGAGATCCATATCATCAATGGATTTGCACATCTGTCTGAGTTTCTGTATGGCAACAATGATTCCACGTCCTGCACAGCCAATTCCAGGCTCAGGTCCGCCGACTTCAACACATTTTACGCCCTTGTAACCTTCGTGTACAATGTCCTCTTCCTTTACATCGATCTTCTGCCTGAGAAGGTCAAGAATTGTTGGAATTCTTTTACCGCCAAGAAGTGTAATGGATGAATCACTTTTTGGATCACATCCGATGATCATAACTTTGAATCCTTCATCGGCACAGGCTGCTGCAACATTGGAAGCGGTGCTGGATTTTCCAATCCCGCCTTTACCGTAAATGGCTATTCTTTTCTGTTCCATCAGGCTTCCTCCGTGTTTTGCATATCCTTTACAACTTCACGCATTGTTGCACCAAACTCAGACTCAACGATGTTGCTTACACCAAGTGTCTTTGGATGCAGATCAATTTCCACAATAACATTTGAGTGTCCCATATCTTTTAGTGGGAATACCTGTCTTGGCCCGTTTGTCACGGAGATTACATCCATATTCCGGAGATTGTCCATTGGAATGGCATGTGGCACGCCGCTAATGACGGCAAAGTCAAAGTCACTGTATTTTTCAGCAATAAGTTCACTGACCTTTTCACCTGCTATAGGGTACTCGTCCATACCGCCGATAATCTCGTGGATTTCAATTCCTTTCTCCTTGAAATCATTCACAATATATGTTGCATGCTGGCGTACACGTGGCAGACCAAGTGTATCATCAATATTTGCCATGTTGATGACGTTCTCTGCAACACCAAGCTGCTCAGCTACTTCGTTGATGGCAACGGTAATATCTGCGAACATGTAACCCGTTTCCTTCTTTGCGTTCATGATCGTCAGGCATTTCTTTCCTTCTTTCAGGTAATTGATTACCTTTTCAGCAACCTTGTATTTCAGATCACCACGGGATGGGACAAGATATTCCTTACTTGCTGCACCATGGCGTTTCTCAACATTGGTTGCTTCTGTAAGCAGGACTTTCTGCCTGTCAAGTTCCTCATCAGTAATTACTCCTGCATCACATGCAGATTCAAGTGCAATAAGAACACCTTTGGTATTATTCGGGTATCCTGCATGTACTTCCACACCTATCACAGGCACGTCAAGATTTGCGTCCTTAACAGGCTCGCTTAATTCCTCGCCAATGATCATACTGACACATGTCCCAACAACTCCAATGAGTTTAGGATTAAACATTTCGTTAACTTTTGTAAGCAGGGATGAAAGCTCATCACGTCCACCGAAAACAAAGCCATTTTCATCAAGGGCTGTTGTTACAACATGTATGCCGTCTTCCTCAAGCAGTCTTGCATGTTTAAATGAGCATCCTGGTGGACCATGAAGTATTGCAACATCAACATTCAGGTCTCGCAGTGTGTATAAAGCAGCCACAATAGAACTGGGCCGTGGGTGTATTATAGAAATATCTTTTTCAGCCATATTTATCCCGATAAACTTGGTTGATTCTTGTAAATTATTATAATTTTGTAATTTCGTAATAAATAGTATACTTATTACAAGTCGGTTTTTCTGCACTATCTATATCCTTATTGTATAAAAGGACTAATCATAGTCAATAAACTAAAGGTGGGTAACTCTCACCTGAAGCATTTCACACATGATAGAATGATGTCTTTATCAGAGGCCATTGCTACAGCCATATCAAGTCCTTCTTCAAGCCCGCTGACATAAGTGAAGCTGTCATTTCCAATATTCTGCATCCTAGCTCCGACAAGTATCATCTTTGAAAGTTCATCACTGCGCCGAATAGCAAACTCAGAAACCTGTTCCGGTGGAAGGCCTTCACATACCTGTGCAGCTTCTTCTCCCAGCACCATTATAATACCTGAATCCCTGTTCCCAAGCCTGGTCAAAGCATAGTCAAGCGAACGCTCTGCAGATTTAATATCCATGCCTGAGTTAGAATTATCAATGAGCACTCTGCCAGAAAGTTCTTTTTCCTGCATTCTTCCCTGAAGTCCTTCAAAAGAACAAATGACTTTTATAATATCCTGTTCGGACATTCCCAGATTCAAAGCAACTGATGTTGATACTGCAAAAGCTGTTGCGTATGATTTTGAATTATATTTCTCAGATAACTTAGCTGAGAAAATCCCATTTTCATTCCTGAATATAACACTGGAATTGTCGCTTTCAGTAACAATATCAGCCGCAATGTCTGTATTTTTGTAATCAGCGCCGGAATATTCCGAATCTCCAAATGTGAAAACCGTTCTTCCATATTTATTTGCCATTTCCTGAGCTTTCCTGTCTTTGATATTAAGGAAAAATATCTCTTCTGAATTGGCATAGGAAAGAACGTTCATTTTTGCATCGCTGGAATTTGAAGTTGATGCAGCAATAGGATAATCCGGCTCAAGCGTTGTAATGATTCCTATATCTGCAAAACCTGTCAGACCGATGGAAACCTCAAAAATGTAGCAGTCTGCTGAAACTTCAAGTTCTTCCAGTTTGTCGATTGCAAGCAGAATACTTCCCGGTGCAATGCTAAGTCCCAAGTTTAATATTCTGCATTGTCCCTTTTTCCACAATTCCAGACCTCTGGATGTGTGAAGCACAACTTTCATTTTCTGCGAAAGCATTTCGGCGAGCAGGGATGCTGAACTGGTTTTAGCTTTTGAACCGGTGATTTCTATGACAGTTCCTCTCTCGGGCCATCCTTTTATGGGCAATATGTTGCCAACTGCCTGATGGTGAGTAAGTATTGTTATGCCTTTTTTTCTGGCTTCACTAAGTACAGGATATTCTGGGTCAAGATGTGCAGGACTTATCACAAGGTCATTATCATTAATTGATATTGGTTCCTTTGATACTTTTATACCATGCTTCTCTTCCAGTTCCTGAAGCACTTTTTCATCAACTGTTTTGTAAACATCAACTGCGGTAACAGGATAACTCATCTCTGCAAGTTTTGTGGCAATAATAATTCCTGCATGTGTAAGGTCAAGGACAATAATTCCTGAAGCGTCCTGAAATCCTATTTTGGAAAGATCCATATTATCAATTGAAGGCATAGTAAGTATAAAAAGAACAAAAGAAAACGATTGTTTTTAGTCAGATCAAGAATGTAATGTAGGAAATATGAGAGTAGAGAGTTTAAAATCCTCAACTCTCATCGTCTTCTTCATCATTCTTATAGCTGTCAGAGCCTACCATCGCTGCTGCTATTGAGTCAATTCCATCAAGCCATTCAGCAACAAGTCCGTATGGAACTTCTTCCATGACCTTTTCAGTAAGCTCCTTTCCGCTGAGAACAAGGGCACCTATCTCTGCAACAGTGCCAATAGCAATCTCTATGTCATCAGAGCTTTCAGCTTCAAGAGCTACCTTAACGAGATCAGATATCTCTGCGTTTTCGTCATAATCTCCACTCAGGTATGCTTCGCATGCTGCAAAGCTTCCCATGAGGGATGTCTGGAGTGATTCGATCATCATGTCCGCATCTTCAGAGATTGGATCAATCTCTGCAAGAGCTATATCCCTGATATCTGCGATGGAGAGCATTGCAGTTTCCGGTGAGATCTGCCCGTTCTCACACTTTGCAATGATCTTGAGGCATGCAAGGATGATGTCATCTTCCATATTTACGAAGATTGCACCTTCTTTTCCCTGTGGCTCATCGGATTCATCGAATTTGAAATCACATTCCTTTACCTGGTTGACCCAGTTGTTCCAGCGTTCCGCTGTATAAAAGTCCTGATGGAATACATCACCTTCCGTCCCTGACATTCAATTACCTCTATGTGATATTAATTTATTATAATAGTTAGTTATAGTTGTTATTCGAAATTTTACTTACACTTACGATTTCCTTTTTATATAAAAGATGTTCGCAACGGAACTATAGTTTCAGTTCCACCTTCTTAAGAGAGCATCCGGACACCATTCCCTCTTCCATTGGGCCAAGTACTTTAATGACAGTACATTTGTCCCCTTCTTTAAGACCTTCAGGATAAAGGATATCATATACGCTGTCATCAAACTCCTTACATTTTGGAAGTTCGTAGCTTACTTTTGAACCTACAACAGCCTTGCGTGATTCAATTGCTGCAACTATTGGTGAAGTTTCGACATCAACGGTGAGTACTCCGCCCTCGTGTATGAAACACTCATGAACTGTGTCCCCTCTTATCTTTGCAACACGATACTTTCTACCAGGCTCCAGATTCATACATGTTCTCCTGAGCTTGCATTTTTTGCACTCGCGGGACTCACCCATAAATACGAAGTCTTCGCCTTCTTTTGCAAGCCTTGAGCCTATAAGTGTAATGGTAGTATCATTTGTCATATAATCACCTTGATTTTACTGGTTAGGATATTTTACAGTAATTATGAAATAACTTTTGTTAAACGTGCAACTTTCTCGGCAGCTTCAGGGGTCAGACCTGTACCGAGTATAGTGTATCTTTCCGGACGTATCTCATGTGCAACAAGAAGCGCCTCTAATATATATCTATCTTCTATACCCAATTCACTGGCAGTTGTAGGAGCTCCGATTATCTCCAGGCATTCCTTTATCTTCTTCCAGTCACCACCATGCAGATACATCATCATTATTGTTCCCACACCACATTGTTCTCCGTGCAGGGCGGAATTAGGTGCAACCCTATCGAGTGCATGACTGAACATGTGTTCTGAGCCTGACGCAGGTCTGGAAGAACCTGCAATGCTCATTGCAACTCCGCTGGATACAAGCGCCTTTACAACAATCCTTACAGAACTTTCAAGTTCCGGTTTGATGTCCTCCGGAGAATCCATCAGAATCTGTGCCGTCATTCTGGAGAGTGTTGCTGCATATTCACTGAATGGTTCGTTTCTAAGCCTGTGAGCCATTTCCCAGTCAAGGACAGCAGTATAATTAGAAATTATATCGCCGCATCCTGCTGCAAGTAAACGGTATGGGGCTTTTGCTATGATACTTGTATCTGCCACCACTGCCATTGGTGCATTTACTTCAATTGAAGCTTTTTTACCTTTATCATGTATAGAGGCCCTGGAAGAGACGATTCCATCATGTGATGCAGCAGTTGGTACACTTATAAACGGCAGGTCAAGTTTTGTGGCTGCAAGTTTTGCAACATCAATGGATTTACCACTTCCAACACCAATAAGATATCTGGAATTTGCTTCCGTTGCCAGTTCTACAATTTTGTTGACCTCTGTCATGGAAGCTTCTTTTGAAGAAGCTATTGAAGGGTCATAGCCACAGTCATTAAGGATATCATGTACAACATCTCCAGCTATCCTTTTAGTATTATGTCCCGTAACAATAAAGGCTCCTTCATTGAGTTTGAGGTCATTACATACATCCTTCAGATCATAAATAACATCAGGACCGACAACAACATCTCTTGGTAACTGCATCCATTTTTTTTTGCCTTGTGTGGGAATCACTTAATATACCTACCAGAAACTGTATAGCTTATTTAGTTATGTGGAAATTCGTTGCAGAGATAATAAATAATATCAAATGAGTACAGGTCTCCAGATGACCTGCCCTTTAAGCAGGAAAAATCTTTTGATACACTCTACATTTCCCATAAACTATTAAATGTTAGTTGTATTAGGATATTCCTATATTATGTTACTGCTGTGATTATAATGCCATTCATAGATAAAGTTACCCAATTCATTAACGAATATTATATAGACCCGATACTGCATGATAGTGGCTACAATATCGTTAATACTATCACATGGGCAATAGTGCTGGGAATTTGTATTTTCGGCGTTGTAAAGCTGTTGAAAAAACTGGATATCGAGATTGATGACAGGTTTACAGTATCCGTGATTCCTTTTATCCTCGCAGGCTCTTCTATGAGAGTTGTAGAAGATACGGGAATACTCACGCATCCTTTGAGTTATTTATTCATAACTCCAAACATCTATTTTGTGGTATTTGCCATTACAGTGTTCTTCCTGGTACTTTCCAGGTGGATTGTCAAATTAAAAGGAACAGGTGACTACAGAAAGCTATTTGCCGGATTCGGACTTGCCTGGTTTGCAGTTAATCTTTCAATACTTTTCTATCTGGAAGATCTGACTCGTCCATGGGTTCCTATCTTTGTTCTTGGTGCAGCCAGTCTGATAGTAATATTATTAAAAGCGATATTTGACCGCATAGATTTTGACCTTCTCAAAAGCAATGTCAATGTCGCTATTCTATGGGTCCACCTGATGGATGCATCTTCTACCATTGCAGGAATTGACTTTTTGGGATACTACGAAAAGCATGTTGTTCCGTCATACCTGATAGACCTTACAGGAACCGCTTTTGTGATGTATCCGTTAAAACTATCTATATTCATTCCGGTATTATATGTACTGGATAATCATTTTGATGAGGACGAGGAATCTGAGACATTAAAGACCTTCCTGAAACTTGTGATTATAGTCCTTGGATTATCTCCTGCCTGCAGGAATACAATCAGAATGGCATTTGGAGTATGATCAATGCACGATGAAAATGTAAGAGAGATATTCAGGACATATATCAATGAGTTAAAACCATTTGTGCTCTTTAGTTTTGTAGCATTTTTAATATCAGCTATCGTAGGCTATGTATATTATGCCACAAATCCTTCCTATGCACTTGATTCTCTGGGCGGACTCGAGGAACTTGCAGAAATGCTCCAGGGCCTTTCAGCAATTGAAATAATGCTGCTTATTTTTGTGAACAATGCCGTGAAAATGTTCTTCTCGGTCCTTTTGGGTTTTGCTCTTGGTATCGTTCCTCTGGGATTCCTTGTGTTAAATGGTTTTGTCATTGGCATATTTGCACATTATCAGACTGCAGAGAGTGGAGCTCTTTTTGTGATTGCAGGTCTTACACCTCATGGGATTATCGAGGTTCCAATGTTGATAATCTCTTCTGCGGTAGGTATGAAAATAGGATACACAGCGTTTCAGGCTCTTCGCTCTGAACCTGTTGACCTTAAAGCTGAAATTATCAGGGGAATTAAATTTTATCTCCACTGGCTGTTCCCACTTATATTCCTTGCAGCAGTGATAGAGACTTTCATAACACCCGTGGTTATCTACATGGTAAGCGGGATTTGAACTTAATTTAGTCATTTATATACTACAGGCGTAAACAGGTTTATTAACACCAAATACAATGTCTGGGCAAAATCGAGGGTAAATAATGATTGACAGAAAAGAGATCTCAGAGATCATTGAAGATTATGATTTAGATAAGGTCAAGATCGGTGCTGTGGCGTCACATTCAGCACTTGATATCTTTGACGGGGCAATTGAAGAGGATTTCAGGACTTTTGCTGTTTGCCAGCAGGGACGTGAAAAAACCTATACTGATTATTTCAAGTCACAGAGAGACAGCAATGGTAAGGTTGTCCGTGGTATTGTGGACGAGCACATTATGCTGAATAAGTTCAGTGAAACCACAAGTGCAGATGTCCAGAAGAAACTCATAGAAGAAAATGTGCTTTTCATTCCTAACCGTTCATTCACATCATACTGTGGTATCGATGAAGTAGAGAACGATTTCAAAGTACCTCTTGTCGGAAGTAGGAACATGCTCCGCAGTGAAGAGAGGGGTATGGAACGCGACTATTACTGGCTCCTTGAGAAGGCAGGCCTGCCATTCCCTGAAAGGATCAACGATCCACAGGATATTGAGGAACTTGTAATGGTAAAACTTCCTCACGCAGTAAAGAAGCTTGAAAGAGGTTTCTTCACAGCAGGGACCTATGAAGAATACCAGCAGAAGGCACAGTCACTGCTCAAACAGGGTGTCATCACCCAGGATGCACTTGACAACGCAAGAATTGAGCGTTATGTAATCGGTCCAGTTTTTAACTTTGATATGTTCTACTCACCAGTTGAGACCGAGATGAGCCAGCTTGAGATTCTTGGTATTGACTGGCGTTTTGAAACAAGTCTTGACGGACACGTACGTCTTCCAGCACCACAGCAGATGACACTTGCAGAACACCAGCTTACGCCTGAATATACAGTTTGTGGTCATAACTCAGCAACCCTCAGGGAATCACTTCTTGAGAAGGTCTTTGAGCTTTCCCAGAAATACATTGATGCTGCAAAGAAGCACTATGACCCAGGAGTAATCGGTCCGTTCTGTCTCCAGACATGTGTTGATAAGGATCTTAACTTCTACATATATGATGTAGCACCACGTGTTGGCGGTGGAACAAATGTCCACATGTCAGTTGGTCACCCCTATGGAAATACAACATGGAGAAAGCCAATGAGCACAGGTCGCCGTGTTGCCTTTGAAATAAGAAGAGCAATTGAGACAGACCAGCTTGATAAGATTATCACATAATTTTATCTTTTAGCCCGGTCAGGGTTTATTCTGGCGGGTTCCGGCTAACCTGGCCGGACTTATTTTTATTTATTGCTTTTGAGAATAATAATATACAGAAAGTAATAATAGTCTTTTTATATAATTATTTGCATAATACAATTCACATGCAGATTGACAGAGTTCCTACGGGCATAAAAGAACTGGATGAAATACTCGAAGGAGGTTATCCTGCACAACAGGGCATCCTGGTGAGTGGACCTCCCGGTTCTGGTAAAAGTATCCTTGCAACCCATTTCCTTTACAGGTCATGTCAGGATGGGAAAAAATGCGTACTTATGCTTACCCAGGTCAATGTAGAAAGTTTTCTTGAACAGGCTCAGAGCATTGGAATAGATTTCAGTTCATGCATTGAAAAAGGGACTCTGCAAATTAACAAATCCTTTGAAACCAGGACAAATAAGATCTACAATGCTGCAAGACATGGAAGTGGAATCGGATTTCTGGAAAAAGACTGTGTGCAGAGTGTTCAGGATATTCCCGAGGACACGGAAATTGTGGTTATTGATAATCTGGATATGCTCTCTCTTTACCATGATATGGAAGAGTTTGCGGATAAGTTCTTTACTATAAACGATATCCTTTTTGATAAGAAATGTACAACTCTTTTTTTGATAGGCCAGGAAGAGAGCGGACAAAAATTAGCTATCGCACAGCACACTTCTTTTGGTAATATTGAGCTAAGTGTTATCAAAGATAGTGTTACAGGAAAAGGCATGCGCCAAATGTATATACCTAAAATGAGGTGTACTTATCTCTCACTGGAACCTCTTAATTACAAAATAAGTAATCAGGGTATAAAGATTGAGAAGATTTTCCAGAGGGATGAGATAGTAAATGATGCGATCAATTCTCTGATTTGATCGAGTCATCTTTCTTCTGTTCCAGATTTAAATTATAGTAAATTATATACCTTATTAAAAGAATAAGGCATGGTTTGCCATACCAACAGGTATTTGCATTTTCTGGTCTGTTCGAAATCATTTAAATATGATTAATCGAATGATAGACCACAAATCTAAACAGGTAATCCGTTAAAACTTATACTGAAATTATTACACTTTTAAAATATTGCCCAACCGGGAGGGAAATCAAAAATTGAGTCAACCTTGTGTTAATATCGGCATGGTAGGACATGTCGACCATGGAAAAACCACACTTGTCAGCGCGCTGTCAGGAGTGTGGACAGATACCCATAGCGAAGAGATGAAGCGTGGAATATCTATCAGACTGGGCTATGCAGACACCACTTTCAGGAAGTGTCCAAATTGTCCGGAACCTCAGTGTTATACTGTAGAGAAGACCTGTCCTGGATGCGGAGAAGCATCCGAAGAGCTAAGAACCGTATCTTTTGTAGATGCTCCAGGTCACGAGACACTGATGGCTACTATGCTGTCCGGTGCAGCTATTATGGACGGTGCTATTCTTGTTATTGCGGCAAACGAAACATGTCCGCAACCACAGACAAAGGAACACCTGATGGCACTGAACATCATCGGAATCAAGAACATTGTTATCGTGCAGAACAAGATAGACCTAGTACCGAAGGAAAAGGTCATCGAACACTATCACCAGATTAAGGAATTTGTGAAGGGAACAGTTGCTGAGGATGCACCAATTGTGCCAATATCCGCACAGCAGAACATAAATGTCGATGCTCTTATCATGACAATGGAAGAGAAGATCCCTACACCAGTTCATAAGATAGACAAGCCACCTCACATGCTTATTGCAAGATCATTTGATATCAACAAGCCAGGAACACCAATCAAGAAAATAACAGGTGGTGTCATAGGTGGTACGCTTACAGAAGGCATACTGCATCCGGGTGATGAACTAGAGGTCAAGCCAGGTAGAAAGGTTGAGAGTGATGGTATGACCAGATGGGAACCAATTGTTACAAAGGTCTCACTTGTAGTTGCCGGAAAGGACAATGTTGAAGAAGCAACTCCCGGAGGATTGCTTGCAGTAGGCACAACACTTGATCCTACACTTACAAAGAGTGATTCACTTACAGGACAGGTAGCAGGTCTCCCCGGAACTTTGCCACCAACCCGTGATGACCTCAAACTTGAACTTCACCTGCTTGAGAGGGTCGTAGGAGTTTCCGATGAAGAAGTTATCGGACCTATAAAGACCAGTGAGCCATTGATGCTGAATGTAGGCACAGCAACCACAGTTGGTGTAGTTACCAGTGCACGTAAGGACATTGCAGAAGTCAAGCTGAAAAGACCTGTCTGTGCTGAAGGAGAGTCCATGGTTGCTATAAGCAGACGTGTAGGCTCACGCTGGAGACTGATTGGTGTAGGAGTTATCAAGGATTGAAGGTAATTATTGATACTAATGCGTTAATGATACCCGTCCAGTTCAAAGTAGATATTTTTGAAGAGCTGAAACGTCTTGGATTTGATGTCCATCTCGTTCCAACGGCTGTTATCACTGAACTGGACAACCTGATCAAAAATCTTAAAGGACAGGACAGGATTGCAGCAAAAGTTGCCAGGTCAATGGCGCAGAGGTGTGAGACCATCCGTGCAGATGGGCATGCTGATGATGTCATTCTGGAAATGGCCATGGACCTTGATGCTGCAGTACTGACCAATGATATAGGGCTCAGAAGAAGACTTGAACAGGAAAATATCCCGGTTATCTGCCTGCGTCAGAAAAACAGGCTTGAGATTGTATCATAGGTCATGATAGGTCAGTTTAAAATCATATAAGTTGTTATATAATTATACAGGATTATTGGAGTTTTTCATATGTATAAAAAGATGAAGCTTGCCGATACTATTCGTGTTGCACCAGATCTTTTAGGCAAGGATGTTAACGAGAATGTCAAGAATGCTCTGAAACACAAGCTTGAAGGCAGAATAGACAAGGAAATTGGTGCTATCGTTGCTATCACACAGATAAATGAAATCGGTGAAGGTCATATCCTTGTAGGTGACGGTGCAGTATACTACGATGTAAACTTTGACGCAATCGTCTTTGTGCCAACTATCCAGGAAGTTATTGAGGGTGAAGTTGTCGAGACCGTTGACTTTGGTGCTTTTGTAAGTATTGGAGCAATGGATGGCCTCCTGCACGTAAGTCAGGTTACTGATGATTTCATGTCATATGACGGAAAGAATGGCAGGCTTGTCAGCAAGAATGGTGGCAGGGCACTTTCTGAAGGTGATAAGATCAGGGCACGTATCGTTGCTGTGAGTATCAATGAAAGAGAACCAAGGGAAAGTAAGATTGGACTGACAATGCGTCAGCATTCCCTGGGTAAGTTCGAATGGCTGGAAGATGCCAGAAGGCCTTCCGCTGAGAAAGAGTAAACAAAACCGGAGTGCTTTAGATGAGTGAACAGGTTTGTAGGGAATGCCACAGAATCATTAATGGTCAGACATGTCCTATTTGTGGTTCAAGCAATCTCAGTGCTGACTGGAGTGGTATGGTAATTATCATAGATCCGGAACGCTCTGAAATTGCAAAGAAAATTGATGTGAAAGTCCCGGACAGATATGCATTGAAGGTGCGCTAATTGGGGCTTGAGCTTACTTTGCCCGAAACATTACGTCCTCGTTTTCGGGAAAGTTTTGGATGTCTTTACAGAGGTAAAGGCGCCGATACCATTGAAAAACTTTCAGTGGATCTTGGTAGTCCCACAAAACTTATATCCGTGGGTGATGTTACTACCTTCCACTTGCTCAATCATGGAATAATTCCGGACATCCTCGTAGTGGATGACCGAACAAAACGCGGTCCGGCTTCAGATCGGGTCGTGGTGGGTACCAAGCATAAGGGGTTCACCGAAATATCCGTTGACAATCCAGCAGGGGTCATAACCGAAGATTTGATAGATGCCGTAGGAAATGCGCTGAAATCAGATGAACATGTCAGGATATTTGTGCGCGGCGAGGAGGACCTTGCGGCTGTACCTGCAATTCTTATGGCACCGGAAGGTTCAGCTGTTCTTTACGGACAGCCGGACGAAGGTGTTGTACTTGTTAAGATAACATCAGATAAAAAGGAACAAATGGAGGATCTGTTAACGGCAATACTTGACGGACAGAGCTTCACTAATCAGGAAATAGAAACTATTCGGAGGAAACTGAATGGATATCAAAATCATTAAAGAAAAAAATAATGCGCTCCTTAACAGGCGTGAATTAAACCTTGCAGTTACATTCGATGGTGCAACACCATCAAGAAACGATGTTAAAGCTAAACTCGCAGCTATGCTCAATGTACCACTGGAACTTGTCATTGTACAGAAGATGAACAATGAGTTCGGTAAACAGGAAATGAATGTATACGTCAAGATCTATGAAGATGCAGCTCGCATGAAACAGGTAGAGGAAGCATATGTTCTTGAAAGGAACAAGCTCCCTGAGCCTGAAGTAGTTGAGGAAGAAGAAGCTCCTGCTGAGGAAGCAGCTGAAGAAACCACAGAGGAATAATCATGGCAGTAAAAGACTACTATAAAGTAAGCGGCGATTCCATTGAGCGCACACACCAGTCCTGCCCACGCTGTGGTGAGGGAGTTTTCCTTGCAGAGCACAAGGACAGACGTTCATGCGGTAAGTGTGGATACACTGAGTTCAAGAAATAATATTATTCTTTTCAGCAACCCAATGGGTTGCTTTATTTTGTTTATTCTTTTAATTTTCTTATTTTTTGTGTACAGTAGATATACTGTGTATATGTAAGTTTTTATTTTTCCTGAATGATCAAATATTCTTGCGTTTAATGTTTTACACTAATTTTTTTCTTATTTTTACTTGTATGGGAACAGTCATTTTCAAGCTATATAATATGTATTAATTTATTTTATTTTTATTATACATTACTTAGTGGTACATTGAGAATTTTTGTAGCTCTTGCTATCCTTTTTTTGTAAGAACAATCCGAAAGGTTTAATACTAAGTACTATGTTTGCATATATTAGTCTCTAAACAAACAAAAATTAAGTTAACAATAAGTTGCATCATTATATTGTAGATACAATTTATTGAATAAAATATGATACTTAGGAAATTGTTGATACATACAATCTATTAGCAGGGGGATATTATGAGCTACGTATATGCGGCCGTAATCGGCATACTGATAGGCATCTTCATCTTCGGTTTAAAGACCGGAGTTGGATGTGGCTTTTCGACGGTAAAGAAAAAAGATGTTCTGATACTTGCAAGTGGTTATTTTCTTATCTCCGTTATACTTGGAAGTCTTGTAGAAATGGTAGACCAGTCATATCTTGAAGGTATTGCAAGCCTTGGAATGACATTGCACGTTTTCATTGCACTGGTTCTTATTGGTGCAGGCATTTATACACAAAAAAAATGGAACTGCGGTCATGATGTTTCAAAGAAGACTTTCCTTGTAATTTCAGTCCCCTGTCCTGTATGTCTTACAGCTCTTTTCGTATCATGTATGATACTGGCTTCAACCCTTGAAATAAGCGGGTGGAAGGTCGGAGTCATTGTAGGACTTGTATTTTTTATTTCAGTAATATCATCAACATTCGTCTTCAGGATGATGAAACGTACACCTGAAGATCTTGGAACTGCAATGATGTTCCTGGGGCTTTTCTATCTTCTCGGAGCAATGATAGTTCCTGCTTACATCAAGGCAAAAAAACTCAGCATGGCACTGAACTGTGGTGGAGATTTCGAGATAGTTCCTCTGTTGATATTATCGATATTCATAATTGGAGGCTATGCACTCAATAGCATAAGAGGTCAATAAAAATGGATGCTACTTCTACGTTGTTTGGTATATTATACACATTTTCAGCATCATTGCTGTATCCGGTAATTATTATCCTGATATTGCTTGTGGTATTTTCTTTGATGCTTATAGGGGAATTCCTCTCAGAGTATGCAAAAAGGCACAGAGATATTGAAAACCTTGAACTTTGCTGCAGTGCTGTCAGGGAACATGTAAGTTCTCAACAATATGATAAGGCAGCAAAGGCACTTCGCAATATTAAGCAGAATTTCATGGTTATGAGCTTTGCAGAATCCGCAGCTGGTCACCTTGAAAAGAACATGTTACCTGCCATTGAATGGCTTTCTCAGGAATATGAGATAAGGATGGCAAAAAGGCTGGAACAGACAAGGATTGTTGCAACAATCTCACCAATGCTTGGTCTTATGGGAACACTTATCCCATTGGGTCCTGCACTAATCGGCCTTTCACAGGGCGACATCGAGCAGCTTGCAAACAATCTTATGATTGCGTTTGCAACAACAGTTATCGGACTTTTCGCAGGAACAATCGGTTATGTTCTCACCCAGGTCAGGAAAAGATGGTACTGGCAGGACATGGCAGATATTGATTATATCCTCGACACTCTGGAGGTTGGAGAGTGACAAAGAGGAGTGTAAGAAGGCACAGACGAACAGGACTCATAAACAATGAGGATGAGCAGAACCCCTTAACCGGGGTTGCCAACCTCTTTGATATTGCCATGGTTTTCTCAGTTGCATTACTTGTAGCACTTGTTATGTCCTACCAGATGCCTGAGCTTCTCAATCCTACAGAGGATATCACTCTTGTGAAAAACCCTGGTCAAAAAGACATGCAGATTATTATTAAGGAAGAAGGCAAACCCATTGAGGTTCTGAATATGACCGATCAGATTGGTGGCGGTCAGGGTGAAGCGCTGGGCACTGCCTATAAATTAGCTGATGGAAGAGTTGTTTACGTACCTGAAGAAGAGGAAGGTGCAGAGGAGGTAGAAACCACTACTTCCGATTAATTTTTTTTCTAACAATAAAACAAGTGGAGTTGTTTTAACTTAAATTTGATTTATGTAAGTGGTTGGTGGATAGGAACTTTAAAAGATGGTGGAGCATTTCGGCACAGCCTGCAAGCAAAGTAACCGAAATGCTGCACGTTATCGAGGGATAACATGCAAAAAGAAAGAATAGTGACATTGTTCATAAGTATATTGTTGTTACTATCGCTAACAACAACAGTATCGGCGGAAGAAAATGACTATTATCTGGTTGCTAATACTACCAGTGATGCAGATGGTAATTTTGTATTTGAGGATATTCCTAATGGCGAATATTTACTATACGCTGTTAATTACTCTTCTGGTAGAAATAATAGTTGGTATTGGTACAATGCTGCAGTTGATCTAAGTGTCAATAGTTCTGATCTAAGCGGTCTTGAAATAGAACTAAGCAAAGAATCAGGCATCGATGAAAATGAAGTACTGGCGTATCTTGATAAATCAGCAATTGAAGGGACAACGTACAGTCCCGGAATGAATGGGAAAATCAACTATAAATCAAGCACTTTAGTTCTTGTTGACAAAATAACAGATGAGGTGGTGACTAACACCACTTCAGATAGTAATGGCAATTTTACTTTTGTTAATATTCCTAACGGTGATTACCTGCTATACGCCGTGAATTACTCTTCTGGTAAAAACAATAGCTTTTATTGGTATAATGCTGCAGTAGATCTAAGTGTCAATAGTTCTGATCTAAGCGGTCTTGAAATAGAACTAAGCAAAGAATCAGGCATCGATGAAAATGAAGTACTGGCGTATCTTGATAAATCAGCAATTGAAGGGACAACGTACAGTCCCGGAATGAATGGGAAAATCAACTATAAATCAAGCACTTTAGTTCTTGTTGACAAAATAACAGATGAGGTGGTGACTAACACCACTTCAGATAGTAATGGCAATTTTACTTTTGTTAATATTCCTAACGGTGATTACCTGCTATACGCCGTGAATTACTCTTCTGGTAAAAACAATAGCTTTTATTGGTATAATGCTGCAGTTGATCTAAGTGTCAACAGTTCTGATTTAAGTGGTCTTGAAATAGAATTAAGCAAAGAATCAGGTATCGATGAAAAAGAAGTATTGGCGTATCTTGATAGATCAGCAATTGAAGGGATAACGTACAGTCCCGGAATGAACGGAAAAATCAACTACAAATCAAGCACTTTAATCTTATTAAAACAAAAAGTGGTTTCAGAAACAAGCAATGCTCCACATCTGAATGTCTCTATCATAACAGGATACTCTTCATACAAGACACAACTTGCAAATTTTAAACAGCGAATTAATTCTGATTCGAGTCTTAACATCACAGCGAGCTATTATATTACTGATGACCTGCCTGAAAATATAGATTTCAACAATACAGATATTATTTATATAAAGATGGTTACACAGACAGCTTCTGAACTAGAAGAGCAGGTCCAATTTGCTATTGACAATGGAGCATTAGTTATAGGACAGAATACTGAGCTACCTGAAAGTGATTATTCCCTTCCTTCAGACTATAATACGACTGATAAATTCAAAGAATTCCTTGGTTCATACTGGTCAGGGACTTCCATAAATGATACTAACCTTGATAACCTCATATTTTATCTTGCAAAAGAATATTATGATCGTGATGACCTCGCAGTTGAAGAACCTGAAGAACTAGAAAAAGCCATTTATCATCCTGCAATAACGGACAGCGCTTTTGAATACATGATAAGTGATGCTGAAGAATACTTTAGTTGGTATTCAAATAGAACGGACGGACATGCTTTCGACGCAGATGCCCCTACAATAGGTATAACGTTCTATTCCACATATTATCCTACAAATATCGATCCTGTTGATAGTCTTATAGAAAGCTTTGAGGCTAAGGGAGCAAATGTAATAGCCTGCTACGGTGACACTGATGTGCCTATTGATTCCTATCTTAACTACAATGAAGAAACAAAAGTAGATGCTGTAGTTTCATTCCATTATCGTGGAAATTACTTTGACCTTGAGGAACTCGATGTACCTGTTATAAATGCCGTCCTCAACCCAAGTATGAATGCTTCTGAATGGGTAAATTCAAGCACACCACTAGATACTGATAAAATGAATCGTATCTACAGGCCTGAAGGTGAAGGCGTCATTGATCCTATCATGATTGGTGCTCAAGAAGTCATACAGGTTGACAACAGTACTACAACAGCATATGTTGCAGTTGATCAACAGATAGACTGGATTACAGATCGTGCTATAGCACAGGCAAACCTTGGACTGGAGGATGAATCTGATAAGAAGGTTGTAATTATCTACTACAATCATGGCGGTGGAAAAGACAATATCGGAGCATCATATCTTGAGGTTATGCCAAGTATTGTGAATCTGCTTGAAGGAATGGCAGACGAAGGATACGATATTAACAGCAGTGCTATTCCCAACAAAACCGAACTTGTAGACCTAATAACTTACCAGGGAAGAAATGTAGGTACATGGGCACCGGGAGAACTTGAAGCACTTGTAGAAACCGGAGAGGTTGAACTCATTCCTGAAAGCACATATCTTTCATGGTTCAATGAGCTTCCAGAGGATATGCAGGAGGAAGTTACCGAAACATGGGGAGAAGCACCCGGGGAAATAATGGTCTACACCGATGAAAATGGTGACAAGTTCATTGTTATCCCGAAGATAAATATAAGCGATAATGTAATTCTTGCACCACAACCTACCAGAGGATGGTTGCAGGATGACGAAATACTTTATCACGACAGGGACCTTGCTCCACATCATCAGTACATTGCATTCTACCTGTGGTTGCAGAATGAATTCGATGCAGATGTAATGGTTAACATGGGAAGACATGGAACTGTTGAATGGCTTCCTGGAAAAGAATTTGGTCTACTGAGTGATGAATGGCCTGCACTTATGAACGGTGACATACCTGTAATTTATCCTTATGTCATGGACGGACTGGGAGAAGGAATACAGGCAAAACGCAGAGGCAATGCAGTAATAATTGATCACCTTATACCTTCAGTAATATCTGCAGGTCTTTATGGTGATTATGCGACACTTAGCAGTGAAATTACATCATATCAGACATCTGTGTCAGAAGAAGAGTACAAGCAGGCGCAGTTCTATGACATTGTAAATCTCACAATTGAGCTTGGACTTGATGATCAGGTAAATATGAGTCTGGCAGCAAGCAATACAACAATTGATGATTTCCTTGAAGAAGTAGATGATGTACTTACAGAACTTAAGAACCTGTCTATGCCATATGGACTGCATGTACTTGGTGAACCACCTGAAGGGGATGAACTTGTAGGAATGGTCAATTCCATGCTAGGGGATGATTATTCAGAACTTGTAGAAACGTACAATGCATCTGATAATGCATCAGCTGACCTGTTAACCCTTGTATTACTCGAAAACATGTCCACAACAGATGCTCAGCTTCAGATACTTGGAAATTCCACAGCTGAAATTGATGAAGAGTTGAACTCATCAATTGACTACGCAGAATTACTTGGGGAATCTGACAATGAAGTTCAACAGGTTCTGAATGCAATGGATGGTGAATATATCAAAGGAAATCTTGGTGGAGATCCTATACAAAAACCAGAGACACTACCATCAGGACGGAATTTCTATTCCTTTGATGAAGACCTTATACCTTCAGAAAAAGCATGGGACAATGCTGTAGATCTTATAGACAAATGGCTTGCAGAATACTATGCTGAAAACGGAGAGTACCCAACAAAAGTAGGATATATACTCTGGGCTGGTGAAACCACACGTCATGAAGGAGTAATGGAATCCCAGATACTTTATCTGATGGGTATTAAACCTGTGTGGGATGATGGAGAAGTTATAAACGTCACTGCAATAAATTCTTCTGATCTGGGAAGACCACGTATTGATGTGTTTGTCCAGATATCAGGTCTTTACAGAGATACCTTCCCTGGAAAGATTGACCTTCTTGATCGTGCTGTGAGGCGTGCTTATGAGCAGGAAGAAACTGCAGATTGTCCAAACTATGTTAAACAAAGCACTGATGAACTAAAACTGATTTTCGATGAATCTATAGAAAATGAGACACTATCTCTTGATGTTGCCCAGTTCAGGATATTTGGCCCTGCACCAGGTGCATACGGAACTGGAATGGCAAATGCTGTTGATTCCAGTGACACATGGGAAAATACATCTGAACTTGCAGAGCTCTACATAAACAAGATGTGCTACATATATGGAGAAAATATCTGGGGTCAGACGATTTCAGAATATGTATTGCAACAGACCGGTCGAACAGTTGAAATTAATGATACAGCTGTCTTTGAGAACAATCTAAATGGAACCCAGGTTATTTTCCATAGCAGAAGTTCCAATGCATATGGCTCTCTCGACATCGATGATTTCTATCAGTACATGGGAGGATTATACAATGCCATATCGTATATATCAGGTGACGCACCGGAAATGTACGTTGTAAATCTTCAGGATCTAAGTGATCCAGAGATTCAGACAC
This sequence comes from Methanolobus tindarius DSM 2278, assembly GCF_000504205.1. NCBI lineage: Archaea > Methanobacteriati > Methanobacteriota > Methanomicrobia > Methanosarcinales > Methanosarcinaceae > Methanolobus > Methanolobus tindarius. Next base: position 2,566,629 of record NZ_AZAJ01000001.1, read on the forward strand.
TTCAGACATATATTGAAAATGAACTCTATGCAAGGTACCTGAATCCATCATGGATAGCAGGAATGCAGTTAAGTGGCTTTGAAGGAGCAGCCGAGATTTCAAATTTCATTGATAATTTATACGGATCGGCTGTATTCTTTGGAGATGATGTTATCAGTAATGATGTCTGGAATAAAATATACGACACTTACATTGGTAATTCAGAAATGATGGCATGGTTAAAGGAAAGTAGTCCTTATGCTGCACAGTCCATAGGAGCAAGATTATTGCAATCTGATGATATGGGCTTATGGGATGCTTCTGATGACCAGTTATCACAGCTTGTCACGGACTATATGGAATCTGTTGTTGAATCTGGTTCTCCTGCATGTTGTCATCATACATGTGGTAATCTTCTGAATCAGGAAAACATTTTGGCTCTGGCAGAACTCTATGACGTATCAGATGAAATCATTCAACAATACAACAATATAATGTTTGAAGCTACTAGCTTGTCAATATATTCATCCAGTACAGAAACGTCAGAAGTGAGCACTGATCCTGAGCTGCACATGGAAGACAGGCATTCTGGAAATTCACTCACCAGATCTATGGCAGCATCTTCCAGATCAAATCAGTCATCTACAACAAAGACGGGTATGGGAGAAAATACCAATATAAATCCTGAAAATACTCAAAAATCAACAACCGATGATTATGTAGAAGGATATGAGATGGTAAAAGATGAGATATCTAATGAGCCACTTGCAAGTTCCTATGCAATTTCAGGGTCTGACATAGCTGCAATGGGATTTGTAGTGTTTTTACTGGGTGCGATCTATATTGGATTCTGGAAGAGGAGAAAATTCTAAAGAACTTTTTGGCGCTTTTAAATAAGCGCCATTTTCATTTTTACACATTATATTTTGGATATCTATCGCATTTGAAACGCTTGCAAGTATCAATTCTTTTCACAGTCATAAAATAAGATTAGGCAGTACTTGTAAAAACTTCTGCGTAGCTGCTAAGCAAGTTCTGAAGAGTTCTACACATCACCGGGTGTTAATATGCAATATACAAAAATAATTTCATTGATTTTATTTGTATTTTGTTTGTTAGTGTTAACCAACATTACTACCATGTGTATGGCAGATGTAAATTCAACTAACAGCAGCAATACTTCATTGAATATCACAGAAACATCTGGAAAGAACCTATCAGTACAGAAATTTGCATCCGGTAATTATGTTAAAGGATATGACATGGAACATGAGCAGTCTCCACCGATTCCGGACTCTGAAAACATTGGTATTTCAATATTTGAGCTGGCAGTAGCTTTGATTGTTATTGGAGGCATAGGGACTTTTTATGTCGTTGCATTGTTAATTGTATTTGCAGTGATTCTGAAGTCTGCAAAGAAAAAGTAAAACAGAATATTTGATTTTGTGTTCGTTATAATTTGAAGGCTCTCTAGAAATTCTCAAAATTCAAGCGATTATGCTAGTCTATAAAACTTATAGCTGTTCCCCATAATAGTGATTATTTTTGATGAACTTTAGCTACAGATAGTGATTTCAATAGTTTTTCTACAAAGCCAAAACTCAGTTAAACCACATGATGTTAAAGAGATTCTTGTAATCATAATACCTAAATAAAATATGAAATCGTTATTCTGCAGACCATTAAATAATAAAATTAAAACAGAACAATTAGCTATAACCTTCTCAAACAGATCCTGCTAATTGTTCAAATGGAATTACTAATACGTTAAGTTTAAACTTAAGATTCATCCCAGTCATGGCATGAAACACAGCTAGTGTATTCAGGTTCAACAACTGAAATATAATACTGCTTTGTCTTTAAATTATAACCATATTGATTTGAAACGTTTAGCTGAACATTATAATCCCTATTTCCTACATACGTATGCGTTGGGTTTTGTTCAGTCGATGTACTGCCATCCCCAAAATTCCAGTTCCAACTGTTGGCACCGGTAGATACATCGGTGAACTGAACAGTCAACGGAGAAACTCCATACGTAACATCCGATACAAAATTTGCAATTGGTTCTAGACAATTAGAGATTACATAAACGCTATAATCATCGTATGTGAATTCATATCCACTATTCAATTGTGGACTTTCCATAAAAAAAGTTCTATGATCATCATTTAATGGATTATTATAATACCAATCCCATAGTGTAGGTTCACTTTCACCATATTTCCAATGTTTATAATATGCAGTATTATCCTCTTGATAATATTTGAACCAATACCAATTTCCTGATTCAGACTTATAATCATATTTTGTGATATTGCAGCTTTCTTCTTCATACCAATAGCATACTCTGTTATTCAGAGCATCATATAATATAGATGCTCCAACATCCCCGCTAGGAGATATATAATATGGAGCACGTAAATTAATAATACCATTTGGATCTGTACATCTCATACGATATTGAACTATTATGTTACCAGAGGGAATTATTTCTGATTTCGGGTATATCCATACACTTCTGTTATCAGTAATGTGTAAAGACCCTCCGTTCTCAGTAAGGTTTCCACCAGAGGTCCAATATCCAAGACCGCCATCATTAAATCTGTCAGTGAATACTCTTGTGTATGTTATATTAGGTGAAAAAGAAGTTATTGAAATGTCATCTATTCCACATCCATTTACACCTACATTTCTTGCATAAACTTCAAAATACTCACCGTCAACAGATGGATCACATATTCCTTCCCAATCCCAATCAATAGGTTCACTTGTACCATCTTTCCAAATCTTGAACTTAATGTATCCAGCATCGTGGTATTGCAACTTGATGTGATACCAAGCTCCAATTTCAGACTGGAAATCATATTTTGTATCAATATGGAGTATGTTCCATTCATTTCTTTCAGTTGTCCATTCTTCAACTGATAACTTATTACTATCATCTGTAAACAATTTTATAGCTATACTATTGTCATCCCAGTCTTTTTGAATTGGAAACACCCATAATTCACCAGGGTCATTATTTTTCACCTTAAAATTAATTTCTTTATTTCCATAAATACCTCCATTGCTAACTGAAATCTCAGAATAATCTACATTTGATGACAAGTAATAGGAGCTTGCAGACCATGTTCCATCAGCCCACCATGCATTATAGTTCCCATCACTGAAATCTTCAGTAAAAGAATCAATTGGTACAACATGAATGTAATCTGACTTTGTTTCAGTATAATATCCTTTCTCAGTTAGTATATTCAATTGTACTGTGTATAGTCCACCCTCATTATATGCATGAATTGGATTTTGTTCAGTTGAAGTGGAGCCATCACCGAAGTTCCATTGCCATGTGCTGGGATTGTTATTTGAATCATCATAAAATGTAATATTTTGTCCGACATAGACAGTTTGGGCATTAGTATGGAAATCAGTTACTTGTGAACTATATGCATGAATATAATCTTCCTTTGTCTCGATAAAGTAGCTTGTAGCATTTGATACATTCACTTCTACATTATATGTCCCAGCATTGGAATAAGTATGTATAGGGTTTTGCTCCGTAGAAGTGTTTCCATCACCGAAATTCCAGTACCAAGAATCTGCATATCCTGAATTTTCGTAAAAATGAACTGAAAGGGGAACTTCTCCTTCAGTAACATTTGAAGTAAAAGACATTGTGTTATTATAAACTTCGATTATCCATGATGTATTACTAGTGCTTTGTTCATCTTTTAAATTTAAAGTAACTTTATGAAGACCTGGATTTAAGAACACATATTCTACAACATTTCCATACTTGCTTTTATTGGTATCATCATCAATAATCCACTCATACTGAACTGTTTTCTCAAATGTACCACTTATAATAGTACTGTTATTGGCATCGAAAACTATAGGATTACCGACTTCAGGATTTAATGTATTTTCCCAGTCGTAAGTAAACTTTGGAATTAAAGTATTAGATGTTAATTCAATACTGTCCTTAATTCCTGTGTACCTTTCTGTATCCACTGAATAAACAGTGTATATTGATCCATAATTTGCGCTTGTAACATAGTATGTTTGTGAAGTATTATTTAGGAGCACATTATCGCGATATATATAATATTCATCTATATCGTAATCTCCATTTACGCCAATCCACGATAGTTCAATATTGTCATCATCCATCTCACGAATTGATAAATTTGTAATTGAAACTGGTTTTACATTTCTTATTCTGATTTCTGGCGTTGAGGCAATATTGTTTGAAGTATCAGTTGCGTATATTTTTATTGTGTGATTACCATAGGATTCATCTAGACTTGCCAATAATAAACCACTATATATACTATATGTGAAATTTTGTTCTTGTCCATCTACAATTAACTTTATAGACGAGTTATTGACACCAGATCCTTCATCATTTATTGACACATTTACTGTAATGTTTCCAATATAAATATCAGAGTAATCCCATTCAATGATAGGTTTCTTATTGTCATAACCAATTCCGTAAGTTCCTAGTTCTGAAGACAGATTTGTTGATACAATCTGCAAAGATTTATCAATACTTGAATTATGGGGCACCCATGAATCTTTTTCATCATTCCATTCGTAAATTGACAGTTTTGATTCGTCAATTATTGATTTCATAACAGTTTGAGGATAACCATTTCTATCATCTATCCAAGCAATATAATCTCCTCCGAGGACAGGTGATGATTGATTAAATGAATTGTTACAAATCACAATTTCTTCATTTGAATTCAAGTCATACATGTATATATCTGGATTATCATCTCTATCATCTGTCCATACTATTCTATTACCATATATACAAGGATTTGTCTGGTTACCAGATTCATTGCATAGGATTGCAGTCTCATCTGAAGTTAAGTTGTATAGATATATATCACAATCTCCGTTGCGGTCATCTACCCAAACAATCAGATTACCTGAAACATCAGGACTAAATTGGTTTCCTGAATCACTGCAAATGTTCACAGTTTCTTTAGTTGAGATATCATACATGCGTATATCTGTATGTAGTGTAGTATCGTTGATACCTGTCCATACAATATAATTTTCTGATATAGAAGGTTCTGATTCAAAGAAATAATAATCATCGTCAGTACTTATCTTTGTTTCAGAGCCTGTTGATAGATTGCACATGAAAATGTCTCCTCCATAATATTCGCTTTTATCCATCCATACAAGGTTACTATCAGAAATATCCGGCATGCAACTACTTGTTGGAGTGGACATTACTGATATTGAATCCAAATAAACCTCACATTCGGCAAAATCAAAGCAATATACCATAAATACCACTTCATGATTACCAGTGTATTCAGATATGTCTATTGATACTGTACCACCATTAGAGTATCTTAATCCGGGAATCCCCCATCCACCACTGTTGGGATTTTGGTAACCATATACATCTTCATCATCTATATATACAACAAATTGTGCAATAGAACCGCTAAATTCATATCCATCATACATAGAATATGTAAAACAAAGCTCACTTGCATTAGTTAAATTTATATTTTGTCTTATTAGCGAAAAAGAATCTATTTCGTCTTCACGAGTATCTGCACGAAGTAAAGCTCTGTTATTTATAACATTTGCAGAACCATAAACATAAGACCAACCTCCCCCACAGCTTACAGTCCACCCGGCAAAATCTCCGGTTTCAAATCCACCATTTAGTACTTTATTTATAGATCTTTCTGATGAATTTGTTACACGGATCAATTCGTCAGTAAACAGATTGTATGCCCCTATGTTTCCCTCAAGTGAAGCACCTGTAAAAGTAGTCCATGCAATATAATTTTCTGAGATTACAGGGTTGACATAATTGCTTAATCCTATTTTATATTCCTTATCTTCATCATTGTTTAAATCAGATATTACTAAATGTGTGTAATTAGACCATACTATTTTATCACAGAAAATGTCATGATAAAGCTGCATTCCATTATTAATAGTGCTTTCATTCATTTCAAATGAAGATATATCCTCTTCAGAGTAAGCAAGATTCAATTGAACATTTGAAAAATCACCTGTACCAGATGATTGAATATCATTAACACTATTAATCATAATGTTTGCACCACTTGAGCTTTCAATAAAATCTGTAGATATTGAATCATCAGCAAAGAAATTCATAGTTTCTTCAGTTGGTTTTTCCGGAACATAGGAAACTATAGTAACATTTTCATCAGAAATGTTACTTCCACTTAATAATGATATCTCATTCATTGGTCCGTCGATCACTGTATATATATCTTCAGGGGAACTTTCTAAATCATAATTTATGCTATCAATAAGGTTTAGTGTAATATCGCTAAGATTTTTGGCGTGATATTCTACAGGATTTTGAAGTATAGAGTTATCTGGATAATTTATGTAATAATAATCTTTTTGGCCAAAAACCAGTCCTTTATCTGTTAAGTAATTGTTTGCGATTCCAGCTTTTAGCCCTACACCCAGGTCCAGCTTTATTCCATCGACTGTCAATTTGAATGGAATGTCAATTCCAACATCTTCCCCATAACTCTCTTCAGATTTAATTTCTGTATAATCATCATGATATGTTGTTGCTAATTGAGAAAAAATTTGACTGTTTAATACAGTCAATAGATTTGAATTAAATGGATTGTTTTTTATCATATCCTCAGATGTAATTTCACCAATATCATAGGTTACTTCTTTTGTTATGGCCCTACGACCACCAATCAAATTGTCACCTATTACTTCTGTAGCTTTCACTACATGCTTTGAATTTAATGTATTATTGTCATTCAGTTCCAGTATTGTAGTAAAATCTGCGGAATCAGTATATCCCCAATCAATTAAAGGAAAACTTGATACGTGCCAGTCAAGGTTAGCACTTAAATCACTTACAGTTTGTAATCTATATTGTGGATTTCTATCATTGTACGTTCGCAGACTCAAAAGTTTACTTCCTTCGTATCCTACTCCAAGTGAAGCATCATTAACTAAAACTGGGCTAATATTCGTATTTAGTTTGAATAGTGATGCACTTGCACCCTCCGAGATACCCGCACCGATTTCACAAAAATCATAATTAAGTTGTGATTCTGAATTATAGCTCGAAAGGAAATTTAATAATTTAATTGATGTGCTTGATGGAGCTATACTTGATAACATATATGAAATTGCTTGCCTTTTTTCGGAATTTGGTGCATTTGCATAATCAAGACTTACTTGAGAGCTTTCTGAGATTGTGCATGTTTTATGAATATCAATCCCCAAAGCTTCGGCGTTTAGCCCGGGCGTTTCCATTTCAAATGCTGAATATTGTGCGCCAACTGTAATTCCTGCTTCCTGAGATGATTGCAAATTTAAATTTGTGTCAGAATTAAATGCTGTCATTTCAAAATCAGTTGCACTTTCACCTTTCACATAAACAACAGGTCCACCACCTGCTTCCATCGACTTCCCAGTATACCATGTGGTTGAATAGTTTCGAGGAATAATTGATAAAGTAAAATTAAATATGGAAGTATCATTAAGGGACTTTGTATTATCATTATGCTCGATTGTTACTTCATTAACTGAAAGTTCTTTAGAACCCGTTGTTGTAATATCTGAAGTATTTATTTTTATTGCAAATATTCCATTTTCATCCGTATTGGTATGGGTGAAATCTGTTATTTCATCTGTGATTATGGTGACTTTTGAATTAGGATATTTTGTCTTGTATACCCGGGAGTAGATGCCTCCGGTTTCTATTGTATCAATATTCGGAGATAATAAATAGCAATCTTCATTTTTATGGACAACTATTTTAAAAGCTGAGATATTTTGATTATTTGCAGAGTCAGTTGCAACAACTGATATACTATTGTCTCCTTCATTCAGAGGTACATTTGCAAACCAATCATTGCTATTAAAGGTAGCTTCTATATTATTTACTGCTAATGAAAAGGAATTAGGATCTGAAGCTGAACCCGTAACTGTTATGTTAGACATTCCTACTATTACTTGTCCAGGTGAAGGATAGTTAACAGTAATACTTGGAGTAGTTTTATCTATACGATATAAACAGACGTTATATGTATTTTCTGTACGAGCAGACCATACGACATACTCTCCCGATATTTGTGGGTGAGACGAGTCATAATAAAGTTTGGTTTTTTGCTTTGTAGATAAATCTATCAAATATGTTCCACTATTACTTCCTGATAAAGAGTATACGAGGTATTCATTTTCAATATCAGTTGCTTCTGGAATTACAGCTTCTGAAAAAGAAGCTTGTTCGCCAGTTTCCAAATTATAGTAAACTATGTAATAATTATTATTTCTCCATTTATGCCAAACAATATATTTATCAGAAAGTATCGGATTAACAAACATTGAACTAGCTATGTCTCCTTCATCAGCTTCATCCAGATCAAAAGTTGCTTCATGAGTCCAATAAATAGTTCGAACTTTATTAGTTGTAAAGTCTTTATACATAATTGAGGTTGTAGGTTTTTCAATAACTTTCTTCGAAAAATTTCCAAATCTTACATAATATGATTTTGCAGGTTCATAATCTATCCATACCATACCATTTTCGTTTATATAAGAATCATATTGGTCATGATATCCAGTGAAATAATAGATATCATTTTGTGGTGACTGGGGTGTTCTTACGACTACATCTCTTCTTAATATGTCTAATTCCTCTTCCTCCTCTTCTAAATCAAGATAATCATATTGATAACAATCTGTGTATGTAATAAGGTTTCCAGAAATAGAAGGCATTACTTGTGACTTTGATAAACCCAAAGTAATATTGGAATATTCACCTGTAGAAATGTCATATGCCATAATATCCCAATTCATATTTCTTTGATATATTTGGTCTAATTTTCCCCACCAATTATCAATACTTGGTTCATTTTCTATTAACCGGCCATCGGTCCATACTACATAACTATCTGACACCTTTGGTTCTATTTGCTGACCTTCCGCATTGCATATGACTGTTGATTCTTCTGTGGATATATCATACATCATAATGTCCATGTTTCCATTCATATCATCCTGCCAGACAATTATATTGCCATAAATTGAAGGCATGGTCTGATTTGAATTATTATTGATTAATTGGATACATTGTCCTTCATCTAATTCCAATGCAGTTACTATTCCGATACTCAGTATACTAATTAATATTGCTAATAAGAAAGTGGTGTATTTCATTCCCAATCACATATTTATTTTTTTAAATATCTGCAATTATTGGTTTAATAGATATTAATATTTTTTGTTTATTTGTTAGTATTTTCGCTGAGGTGATGTTTCATTTTGTAGCAAGTAACTTAATAGCATCTAATTAATGAAATTAAAATATCAAATTCAAAATGTATGCAAAAAGAGAATTTGAAACTCTGGATATCTTAATGTACGCTATTTATATCATTCTCAATGCTATTACATATATAGAGCATCTGTTGGTTTTTATGCATATTAACATGATTTTGTTATTGAATGTTTGAATAGAAAATTAAAAGGCTTTGTGGAGTTCCTCTTGATTGCAACTTTTAACTCAGCAATTTTCAATAACTACACTATTTCTATATATTGTGGAATGTGATGAAGAAACGTGCTGGCTGCGGCTTTTGGTCATGTTATTCTTTGTTTGTCAATGATTTATTGTGAAACTATAAGAAAAAAGGGTTTTAGGGGACAACAAGTTTGACTGTTCGAAAGTCATAGGTACTTAAACCATCTTGAAAGCTCCCGGCGAATTTGGCATATCTGAAGAGATGAATAAAAATATGTGATCTTCACCTATTTTCTGCATGCTACAATTAATAACTGTGATATTTCCAATAAAATTGATAGTTTTCAATCATGAAAGTAATGTCAGGATTACATGGGACATTCAATTAACAGGATTTCTACAGAGCTAATAAAAAAATAAGCAATATTCTTTCAATTAGAAAATGATGCTTGATGTCACTACTATTTTACACAAGTTTTCTAATTATATTATTATTCAAATACTACTCCTATTTTATATAGAAGTTGGTTTGAATATATTTACCAAATACATATTTTCGTAAATATTTCTACGAGTGTTCTTTATACCCAGCACAAAAACAGGAAATGAATACATGACGGATAGGAAAAAAATTGCATTCATCTTCATAATTTTATTGTTTTTTACATCTCTTGCTTCGGCAAACAATGACGACAACATAATCTTTCTCAAAACAGGTCATATTGATACTGATCTGGAAACAGATGCCAATTACACTGAACCGAATACAATGAGTGTTAATTCTGCTAGCGAACTTTCTGGTAGTTCTTACAAATATTATCTGGTTCAATTTGATGGTATTGTGCAGCCAGAGTGGAAAGATGCGGCAGAAGCCACAGGTGCTGTAATTCAGGATTACATTCCTGACAATACATTTGTGCTGAAAATGAATGATACTATTCTGGTTGAGGTTGAATCTCTGGAATTTGTGCGCTGGGTCGGGGAATATTTACCAGAGTATAAGTATGATTTTAGTCTGGAAACAAACGAGAACCAATTATCGATAAATGAAAACCAGATTGAAACGATAAAATTAAACGTATTTCTTTTTGAATCGGCAGACTCTGATGAAATCGCCCGGGAAATCAATGATATTAATGGGGATATTATCAGCAGTTCTGGCAGGATATTGATTATTGTCGTACCTGAAAACCATTTAGATTCACTTGCATCAATAAACGGAATAAGCTGGATAGAGGAATACTCTGAAGTTGTTCTCTTCAACGATGTGGCAGCAGGAATAATGAATGTAGACACAGTACACAACGACATCGGGCTTAATGGAAGCGGACAAATTGTTGCTGTTTGCGATACCGGATTGGATACAGGTGTGGACGACAGTACAATGCATCCTGATTTTGCAGGAAGGATAATAAGTATAATTGACTATTTCGGCGACGGTGCAGCTGATAATGCATCAGCCTGGTATAATGGAGGACACGGAACTCATGTTGCAGGTTCTGTACTTGGTAACGGATCAATGTCAGGTGGCCAGTATAAAGGAATGGCACCTGATGCAGAATTAGTTTTTGAAGCTGTCCAGAATGGTACCAGTGGAGGTATGAATATTACTTATTCAAATCTCGACGATATTTTCCAGGATGCATACGATCTGGGGGCAAGGATACATACAAACAGCTGGGGTTATGAGACAAGTCTTGGGGATTATATTACTCCTTCCAGGATAGTTGATGAATTCATGTGGGAACATCCTGACATGCTAATATTATTCTCAGTAGGCAATTCAGGAACGGATTCTGACAAAAATGGTGTGATAGATATTAACTCCACCTCGCCTCCGGCAACTTCTAAGAATTGTATCGCAGTAGGTGCATCAGAGAATTACAGGCCTGAGATGATCTCTGCTTATGGTAGTTCTTTTGCACTTCCTATATATGAGGATACAAAAGCAGACAACATAGAAGGTATTGCAGCTTTTAGTAGCAGGGGTCCTACAGACGATGGAAGAATAAAACCTGATGTTGTAGCTCCCGGTACATACATAGCATCCACGAGATCCAGTTACATAAGCTGGTATGACTGGGGACTTATTGATGATAATTATGCATACATGGGTGGAACGAGTATGGCAACACCACTTGTTGCAGGTTCCGCTGCTCTTGTCAGAGAGTACTACACTGAAATGGAACATATATCCAGTCCAAGTGCTGCACTGCTCAAAGCTACTCTTATTAACGGTGCAATTGACATGACTCCGGGTCAATATGGTGAAGGTAGTACCCAGGAAATATACGGAAGACCTGATAATTCCCAGGGATGGGGACGTGTTGACGTCGCAAATTCCGTAATAAATGATTATCCGGAAGTAATTGCATATTCCGATGGTGAATCACTTAGCATGGGTGGGCTATGGACTCATACCTATGATTACATTGAAAGTGGAGAACCATTAAGAGCAACTCTTGTATGGACAGATTACCCTGCTTCTGCAAGTGCGGGTAAATCACTTGTAAACGATCTTGATTTGACAATCACAGACTCTTCAAATTCATATTATGGCAACGACGGTCCTGATCATGTCAATAATGTTGAAGACATCCAACTGGATAGTACATCAGAGGGAGAGTACACATTTGCTGTCGATGCCTATTATGTGCTATATGGTCCGCAGCCCTTTGCACTGGTAGCTTCTTTCACCTGTGATAACAATGAATTCCCGGCTCCGGGCATACTGGCTGACAGCAAGAACACTGCGGTTTCCACAGATGTTGTGCATCCGCAGGGAGTTGATCCTGATTCAATTGTTATGAAAATAAATGATATTCCAGTGACATTTGCTTCCACCCCGGTAACTGATGGATATAATATAGAATATCAAACTGTTTCATCATATGCAACCGGTGAATACAATGTATCCGTATCAGCCACAACAGAAACAGGACAGGATTTCTCATATTCATGGAATTTCTCAGTTGATGCTGAAAGCTCAAACAATGCACCAGTTCTCTCGTCTATCACCGGAAGCACAACTGTCAGCGAAACATATCCTCTGACGCTTGAGCTTTCAGCAACAGATGCTGACAATGACACACTTACTTTCGGTACTAACGCAAGTTTCGGTGTTCTTAATGGTAATACTTTTACCTGGACTCCCGGCTTTGATGATGCCGGTTCATACGTGGTTGAATTCAATGTAACAGACAACATTGAAGTTGATTCGGAAATTGTCACAATAAATGTAATCAACCTTGATAGAGCACCCGTGCTGACATCTATAGGTGACAAAACGGTTAATGAAAACAGTCCACTTGTTTTCAGTATCCATGCAATTGATGATGACAATGATACTGTAACATATTATGCAAACGGATTGCCAGAAGGTGCTGTTTTTGATACAGGTAGCGGGGATTTCAGCTGGACTCCACAATATGATGAATCTGGAAGTTACAGCATAGAATTCATTGCAAGTTCAAATGGAATTAATGATTCGGAAACGATTACCATAACTGTTTATGATGTTGACCAGAATCCTGTTCTTGCAGAAACAGGCGATCAAGAAATCGATGAAAACGAACTACTTACATTCACAATTTCTGCAACGGATCCTGACGGACCATCCACAATAACATATTCCGCAAATGATATGCCTGCAGGAGCCACACTTGATTCAGATTCCGGTGAATTTGCATGGACCCCTTTATACAGCCAGTCCGGTGCTTATGATGTGGAATTTATAGCCACATCAAATGGCCTTACAGATTCAGAGACTATAACCATCACAGTAAATAATGTTGACAGGGCGCCGGTATTTGATACTATTATCGATAAAACAGTTAATGAGAACAATACTCTGACTTTCACGATATCAGCAACAGACCCGGACGGTGATGATGTGACTTATTCATCTCCTGATAAACCATCAGGTTCAATTCTTGATTCCGATTCCGGAGAGTTTATCTGGACTCCTGATTACAATGATGAAGGTTCCTATAATTTAGAGTTCATTGCCAGCTCAAATGGTCTTACTGATTCTAAAATAATTACAATTACAGTTCTCAATGTTGACAGACCAGTGGAACTGAATCCGGTTGATGATGTTACGGTAAATGAAACAGAACTTGTTGCTTTCCAGATTTCAGGAAATGATCCCGATGGGGATAAGGTAACTTATTCAGCATCAGTTCTTCCGGTCAACTCTTCACTGGATGTAGAATCCGGTGAATTCTCCTGGATAACAGGTTATACTGATTCCGGTACATATGAGATTGAGTTTACCGCCACAGCAAACGGGACAACAGACTCGGAAACAATGATAATTACTGTAAATAATGTTGACAGGCCTCCTGTATTAGATTCTATCATCGACAGGACAGTTGATGAAAACAATGATCTGGTTTTCACGGTTTCAGCTACTGATCCGGATGGTGGCTCAGTAAGCTATTCATCTCCTGATAAACCATCAGGTTCTACTCTTGATACAGGATCCGGAGAGTTTTCCTGGACTCCTGATTACGATGATGAAGGTTCCTATAGTGTAGAGTTTATTGCCACTTCAAATGGTCTTACTGATTCGCAGACGATGACCATCACAGTAAATAATGTAGACAGAGCACCGGTTCTCAACCCGATAGGCAGTAAAACAATTGATGAGAATGAAACCCTTGCATTTACAATATCCGCAGCAGATCCGGACGGTGAGTCAGTTACATATTCTGTCAACGACCTGCCCACTGGAGCTACTTTTAATACGGCAAGCGGCCAGTTTGTCTGGACACCAGGTTATGGTACATCAGGAAACTATGCTGTTGAGTTCATAGCATCGTCTAACGGTCTTGAAGATTCAGAAACTATCACCATCTATGTTGGTAACGTTGACAGGCCACCGGTTCTTAATCCAATAGGCAGTAAAACAATTGATGAGAATGAAACCCTTGCATTTACAATATCTGCAATAGATCCTGATGAAGATGATGTAATCTATTCAGCCAGCATTCTTCCACAGGGTTCAACTTTTGACACATCAAGTGGTGAATTCATATGGACTCCTTCTTATGACGATTCGAAAGAATACACCGTTGAATTCACAGCATCTGCCAATGGTCTTGAAGATACTGAAACCATTACAATCACAGTAAATAATGTCGACAGGGCACCTGTATTAAGTGCAATAGGTGACGTATCAGTCAACGAAAATGAGCCTATAAGCTTTACTATATCTGCAAGCGACCCCGACGGCAATTCTATTACATATATGGCAGAGGATGTACCAGGCGATGCAAGCTTTAATGCTGCAAGCAGACAGTTTACCTGGACACCGGATTACGATGCAGCGGGTTCCTATGATGTGACATTCATTGCTATGTCAAACAGTCTCAATGATTCGGAAACCATCACAATAACGGTTCTCAATGTTGACAGGTCTGTGGAACTTGATACTATTGAGGATGTCACGGTAAATGAAAGTGAAGTTGTTGAGTTCGTAGTTGCTGGAAATGATCCTGATGGTGATGATGTAAGCTACTCTGCATCCACTCTTCCGGTTAACTCGTCTCTGGATGAAGATTCTGGTGAATTCTATTGGATGACAGGTTATAATGATTCAGGTACATACGAAATAGAATTTACAGCAACAACCACAGGTTCAACAGATTTACAGTCAATGATAATTACTGTGAATAATGTTGACAGGCCACCTGAGCTTGCAACTATTGGCAACAAAACCGTAAATGAGAATGAAACTCTAACATTCACTGTATCAGCAACAGATGCAGACGGAGACTCAATTGTCTATTCTGCAAGCGGCTTGCCGGATGATGCGGTATTTGATACTGTCACAGGAATGTTTGAATGGACAACAGGTTACACAGATGCAGGAAATTACAGCATTAATTTCACTGCTGTTTCAAATGGTCTTAAAGATTCTGAAACTATCAACATTGAAGTGTTAGATGTGAATGCTCCTCCGCAGTTCCAGTCAGCAGCAGCACAGACCGTTCAGGTATCCACTGCTCTTCAGTTTACCCTGAATGCAACTGATATTGACAATGATACTCTTGTGTATTCAAACGAAAGTTTGCCTGATGGAGCAGAGTTTAATGCTACAAGTCTTTTGTTTAACTGGACACCATCAGTAAACCAGACTGGAAACTATTATGCTAATTTCACAGTTACTGACAGTCACTATTACGACTATCTCAATGTTTCAATCACAGTAACTAATGCTACAACCAGTGTGGTTACTACAAGCTCTGCCGCCGGCGGCGGTGGCGGAGGAGGAGGCGGTGGTGGCACCTCCGGTGAAGAGTACGAGAACATCGCAGTAAAGGATGTCAGCTCTGTGTTTGTAGGAACAGGTGATGTTATTTTTGAATTCTACAGGGATGGTAACGATATCCGGTATGTCAGTTATGAGTCACTTAAAAATTCAGGAACTATCTCCGCGACCATAGAGGTGCTGGTAGACAAGTCGGCATTTGTCAGCTCACTTCCTTCAGGAGAAATTTACAGGAACATAAACATCTGGGTTGGAAAGGTAGGGTATGCAACTGAAGATAATATTGCAAATCCTGTTATTGGATTCAGGGTTGACAGAGAATGGATAGATGAAAATGATATTGATCCGGATTCTATAGTCCTTAACAGGTATGATGGAGGCTGGAGCAAACTCTCAACCTGGCAGACTGACTCTGATGATAACTACCTGTACTTCGAGGCCAGCACATCAGGATTCTCTTCATTTGTGATTACAGGCGAAACTATGATGCTTGAGAGTACTCTGGATGAAATTGAAACACAATCTTCTGTGAGTGATGTTAGCGAACCTGAATCTGGTATTTCAACAGAAATCGAACCGGAGACCAGTTTGAATGCACTTTCAGGCTTCATGTCCTGCTTGATTCTTGTATTTGTCTGCTTCCTCAGAAGGAAGCAGTAATTTTATTTTTTTATTTACCTGACCTGTTTCTAAATATGCCTATATATTTTATTGTACAGTACATATAAATATATTTATGGCTATATCTCTTTATTCTGAATATTACCTGAGGATAGCTTATGCGCAGTAAAAACACGATCCTGACAAGTTTAGTCCTGATACTTCTTATTACATCATTTTCTGCATCTGCAGGAACAAATAATTCTTATCTGACAAACAGTGATACGCTTTTTTTAAAAGCCGGGCACGTAAACACTACATATACGGATGAGGACAATTATGCTTTTCTTTCACTGAATTCCGTTTCTTCTGAAAATACCTATGCATATTACATTGTACAGTTTTCCGGTCCTGTAAGAGATCAATGGAAACAGGACATAATCTCAACAGGTGCAGAGCTTTACACATATGTTCCGAATAATGCATTTGTTGTCAGGATGAATGCAAGTTCAATGGCTCAGGTTAATGAACTGGCTTTTGTAAAATGGATAGGTGAATACAAGTCTACCTACAAATACGACCCGGAAATTGAATCAGATAGTAGCTTAGAACAAGGATTATATTCAGCTGAAACTGAAGAAAACAAGACATATTATATTTCTCTTTTTTCCGCAGATGAATATTTAAATGTCCTTGAATCGCTCGAATCTCTTGGAGTTGAGGTTCTTGGTGGCTACGGAAAAACTATCAGGGTTAAGGCATCAGATTCCCAGATTGATTCTATAGTTGTTATCTCAGGAATAAGCTGGATAGAAGAATATGTCCAGCCTACTTTTGACAATAACATTGCTACAGGAATAATTACTACAGATGTAGTTCATGATACATACGGGCTTAATGGAAGTGGACAGGTAGTTGCGGTTGCAGATACAGGAATTGATGTTGGAGTCGATAATGAGTCCATGCATGCAGACCTGCGGGGAAGGATACTTGCAATATTTGATATTGCAGAAGATGGAGCTGCTGATGTTGCATCCGGGCACGGGACTCATGTTTCAGGTTCGGTGCTTGGAAACGGGAGTCTTTCAGGAGGACAGTATGCAGGAATGGCGCCTGAAGCAAAACTTGTAATGCAGGCTTTGGGAAGTACTTCAGATGGATTGTACCTGCCTTCGGGTGGTCTGGAGGAATTGTTCCAGATGGCCTATAATGAAAGTGCAAGGATACACACTAATAGCTGGGGTTCTGACACAAAAGGATTATACACAGAGTATTCAGAAGCCGTAGACCAGTTCATGTGGGATCATCAGGATATGCTGATACTTTTCTCAGCCGGAAATGAAGGAATTGATTCTGATTCAGATGGAGTAATAGATCCTGATTCAATTGGTTCACCGGCAACTGCCAAGAACTGTCTTACAGTGGGTGCATCTGAAAATGAAAGAGGAGCTACATTCTCAGTACCCCCTTATACAAAATGGGGGCTTGCATGGCCTAATTTTTATCCTGCATCCCCGATATCCGATGATTACATGGCATCGGACAGTGACGGAATTGCTGCTTTCAGCAGTCGTGGCCCAACTGACGATGGCAGGATAAAACCGGATGTAGTTGCTCCGGGTACATTTATTGCGTCCACCAGATCAAGTGTTGCCACAGGAACCGGTTGGGGTCTTATTAACAGCAATTATCTGTATATGGGTGGGACCAGTATGTCAACACCAATTACAGCAGGTTCAGCAGCCCTTGTCAGGGAATATTACACTGAAGTTGAAAACCTCAGTAGTCCTAGCGCTTCATTACTGAAAGCTACACTAATAAACGGTGCATGCAACATAACACCGGGACAATACGGGACCGGGGATTATCAGGAGGTCAGTGGAAGACCGGATTATTCCCAGGGATGGGGACGTGTTGACATTGAGAACTCAATATATCCGCAGTCTCCTGTTGTCATGAGATATTATGATTATATCCCTCTCAATTACAGTGAATCATGGAATGTGAGTTATGATATACTTCACACTTCTAGACCGGTGAGGGTAACACTTGTATGGACTGATTATCCGGGTGATTCACTTGTTGAGATGCAACTGGTTAATAATCTTGATCTTATTGTGGAAGCTCCGGATGGCACATATTATGGAAACGGTGCTCCCGATACTGTGAATAATGTAGAAGGTATTGAACTTCTTGAACCGGTTGCAGGTACTTATACAATAATCGTTAACGGAACAAACGTTCCACAGGGTCCGCAGAATTTCTCACTTGTAATTTCTTATGGTGAGCTTAGTAATATCTACATGTATCCTGAACACAATTCTTATACAACGAATGCAAGCACTGATGTTTACATGAATCTGACACATGTGGACGGAATCAACTCAAGTTCCATAGAAATGCAGATTGACGGTTCATCTGTATCATATTCACTAGAGGCTATTTCTGCTGGATACAAGGTCCAGAACCAGTCCCAGTCATATTCCGAAGGATTCCACAATGTGTCCGTTACTGCGCTTACTGATCAGAATGAAGAACTGAATTACGGATGGAGGTTCTATGTCAGTATTGAGGACAATATACTCACTGTCCAGAGCCCGCTGGAAAATTCAGTGATACAGGATAATACTGTTCAGATAAATGCCAGCAACAATAAGTGGTGTGATTTCTGGTACAGGATTGATAACGGAACAAATTCCACAAGCCAGTCTGGATATTCACTGAATGCAAGCACAGTACTTTCAGAAAATACCCACAATATCACGGTGTATGCTGAGGATATAACAGGTTTCGTGAACTTGACAACTGTAAACTTTACTGTGTTTACCGAATCAGCAGAGATTGATTCCCCTGCATCAGGTTCGATTTACTATCTGCCTGATGACAGTTTTACCCTAAACGGAACAGTTGGAGTTGCAAGTAATGTTTCTGTTTATGTTAACGGTGCCCTGACAAATAATTCAGAGCCTGTTTCTAACGGAATGTTCAATGTAAGTAATGTTCCTCTTTTAAACGGGACAAATACAGTAAATGTAAGTGCAATTTACAATAATTCCCAGAATGAGTACTTTGTATCAAATACCACAATATATCTCAGTTTAGGGCAGACCACCGACACCAGTTCAGGTGATCAGATTACTGTGACAGTTCCGGGAATTGACACCAATGTGAGCAATCCGGTGTTCAATTTCAACATAAGCGGTACATCCGCAAATCCCGGAAATATTTCTGCTTCTGCAATTAGAGGTAACCAACCCGGAAATGGTTCATATCTTACCGGTACAGTGCTTGATATAAGGGTCTACAATGAGTCCGACCTGAATTATTCATACCAGTTTGGCAGAAACGTTTCCCTGACACTTGGATATGATCCATATCGTGTAAATAACACAGCTAAACTCACAGTTGGCTGGTATGATCCTGATGAGGGAATATGGATTCCTTACAGGAGTATTGCCAATACTACAGCGCATACAGTTACTACAAATATAACTCATCTGAGCATTTATGCTCCACTGGAGGACAATACAGCACCTGTAATAAGCAGTGTTTCAAACTCCAGTACTTCATCAAGTATCACACTTGACTGGAACTCTTCAGATGATACTGATCATGTGGAAGTATGGAGAAGCGGTTCACTTCTTGGAAATTATTCCGGTTCTGAAATGACAGATACGGGACTTAGTGCCAGCACTCTCTATAATTATAGTCTTCGTGCAGTTGACTATGTAGAAAATACCGGTGAATGGTATAACACCTCAGTAAGAACAAGTGCTGCAACAAGTACTAGCTCCACAAGCACTTCTTCCGGTGGAGGAGGAGGAGGCGGTGGAGGTGGAGGTGGTTCTACTGGTGAAGATGTGGATAACATTGAATTCAAGGATGTACTTTCAGTCTATGCAGGAAAGGATGACCTGGTAGATTATGATTTTACTAAAGAGCAGAATGAAATAGATTATGTCCGCTACACCTCACTAAAAAATGCAGGTAAGATAAGTGTGACAATCGAAATCTTGAAAAATACCTCTGCACTTGTGAACACAGCTGCTTCAGGTTTAGTATACAAGAACATGAATATCTGGGTTGGAAAGACCGGCTATGCTACAGAAAGCAACATCAAGGATCCGGTAATCGGTTTCATGGTCAGCAAAGACTGGGTTGATGATAATGATGTTAACATTGGTACTATTGCCCTTAATCGCTATAGTGATGATGTCTGGAGCAGACTTGAGACTGAGCAGACAGGAGAAGACGCAGATTATTATTACTTTGAGGCAAGTACTCCCGGATTCTCGCCTTTTGCTGTAACTGCAGATATTCCTGTTATTTCAGCTGAAGAACAGGAGACAATAAACCATCAAACCGAAGCTGCATCACCGGACGACGATGAAGAGGGTGAACCGGTATTTTATGAGGAAAACAATACTGAGGATAAAGACACACCAGCGTTTTCCACTACTCTGACATTGTTGATACTTACATTTGCATTCGTATTCATCAGGAAACAGCAAAATTAATATTCAACTCCATCCCATTTAGCGCCGGAGATATCAAGTTGAAAGGAACAGTGCTTGGCATTGAGGGCACTGCGTGGAACCTCAGTGCTGCCATCGTAAATGAGAAAGATGTTATTGCGGAGGTTTCCGATATGTATAAACCTCCTACTGGTGGAATACACCCAAGAGAAGCTGCCCAGCACCACGCAAAGTATGCTTCCTATGTGGTAAAAGGAGTACTTGAGGAAGCAAAACAGAAAGGACTAGATGCATCAGATATCGATGCGATCTCATTCTCTCAGGGCCCGGGACTTGGGGCTTGTCTGCGTACTGTGGCAACTGCTGCCAGGATGCTTGCAATAAGTCTTGATGTTCCTCTTGTAGGCGTAAATCACTGTCTTGCCCATGTGGAAGTTGGCCGCTGGAAAACACCGGCAACTGATCCGGTTACACTCTATGTAAGTGGTGCTAATTCACAGGTACTGGCTTACAGGATGGGGCGATACAGGGTATTTGGCGAGACACTTGATATCGGACTTGGAAATGCTTTTGATAAATTTGCACGCAGTGCAGGTCTTGGACATCCTGGTGGGCCACAGATAGAGCAATTTGCCAGAAATGCTTCAACTTACATTCCCCTTCCTTATGTTGTAAAGGGAATGGACCTATCATTTTCAGGACTCTCCACCGCAGCAACCGCAGCACTCAAAGATAATTCCATGGAAGATGTGTGTTATTCATTCCAGGAAACCGCTTTTGCAATGGTGGTTGAGGTTACCGAACGTGCACTTGCTCATACAGGAAAGAACGAAGTGCTTCTTGCAGGCGGTGTCGGTGCTAACATGAGACTCAGGGAAATGCTTGATATCATGTGTAACGAACGCGGTGCCAATTTCTATGTTCCTGAAAAGAGGTTCATGGGTGATAACGGAGCCATGATAGCTTATCTCGGACTCCTGATGTATGATTCAGGCAATGTGATTGACGTTGAAAACTCACATGTAAATCCGAACTTCAGACCGGATGATGTTGATGTAACATGGATTCCAAGAGATTTAGAGGAGGGGATGCAGTCATGAATCTGACCAATGGTGCCGAGGCTGTCGTCAGGGTTGAGGAAGGAGTTCTTATCAAGGAAAGAGTTCCGAAGAACTATCGCCTGAAAGATCTTGATGAGCGTATCAGGAAGGAGAGGACAAAAGCCGAAGCAAGGCTGATATCTGAAGCAAGAAGGGCCGGTGTTCCAACTCCTATCATTTATGATATTGAGAATTCTACAATAAAGATGCAATACATTGATGGAATTGCATTGAAACATGTTATCGATGAGAAGCTCAGCGAACAGATAGGCATTCTTGTTGCGGAATTGCACTCAGCCGGAATTGTACACGGTGATTTGACAACGTCCAATCTTATACTTTTCAACGATAAAATTTACATGATTGATTTCGGTTTATCCTTTTTTGAAGGCAGTATCGAAGCACGTGGTGTTGATGTGCATGTCCTTTTCAGGACGTTTGAAAGTACGCACAGAGGCCATGAAAAACTTATAGAGGCATTCTGCCGTGGCTACAGGAAAGAATTCGGGCAGGCTGATGAAGTGCTTGAAAGAGTGAAAGAAATAGAGAAGAGGGGAAGATATGCGTAAGATAGTTTTTGTTACTGGTAATAAGGGTAAGTTCAGGGAAGTTAAGGATATACTTGCCACCAAGGGCTTTGAGGTTATACAGAATACAGATGGTTACCCGGAACTCCAGGAAGATGACCTCGAACCAATTGCAGCCTATGGTGCCAGATGGGCATCTGATAAACTCGGACTTCCTGTAATGGTGGATGACTCAGGACTCTTCATCAATGTGCTTAATGGTTTTCCAGGACCTTATTCTGCATTTGTGGAAAAGAATCTTGGAAACCCAAGGGTTCTTAAAATCATGGAAGGTGAAACCGATAGGTCTGCTGTATTCAAGTCGGTGATAGGCTACTGTGAACCGGGAGCTGAACCACTTACATTTACAGGAACTGTGGAAGGTAAGATTGCTTTTGAGGAACTTGGAACAGGTGGTTTTGGCTATGATCCGATATTCGATTACAATGGAAAAACATTCGGCGAACTTGGTGATGAATTCAAGAACACAGTTTCACATCGCAGACGTGCTCTGGATAAGTTTGTAGAGTGGCTGGATTCTCAAAGCTAACTGCCAATTTTGTTAATTTGATTAAGAATACAGGAATGTGAAAAACGTGGGGGTTAAAAAAAGTTCTTTTTTCAGGGATACCAGAGGTATTGACACAGTTCCGTTAAAGATGGTATTCTATCTTGCCATAACGGGTGCTGTTATTTTCCTTATGGCTTTCTCATGGAATAATATGGCTCCTGTTTATTCAGGAGCTAAGGACAGCAAGCAGATAAATTCTGCTGTACTGGAAATAGTGTCCATACAGGACGGATATGCCAGAAATGTTCAGGAAACTAACTCGCTGGAAGGTTCTATATGCAGCATTGAACTTTCATTGCCCGATGTCAGCTTTCTGTCATTTGGCGTGGATCCGGACTCAAATTTAAATGGTAATCTCAGTGACAATTCATGGATTGTTGAGAATAACACCATAATCTGTCAGTATGAAAACGGTGCAAGGAATCTGTATCACATTGATGGTGAAACCATCATTTTCAAAAAAGGCAAGCTGGATAATTCTACCGGTTTATGGCTGCCTGATGAAAATACTGAATCTGCAGGAATCGTGATTGGAGGTCCGATATCAGGTACTTTTAATTTTGAACTGGTATTTGACGATGGAAAATGTACAATTTCACATTTTTAGAATTAGTGAGGACATTATTTATTTACATATAATTTAAAATTGGGCTTTGTAAAAATAGAAAAATGTTCAGATCAACATGAAAATGTCATGTTGATTCTGTTTTGTAAGTAAAATCTGAAACTCAGATAAGTTCCACTGCTGCACCCAGTTCTTTCATTACCTCAAAGAAGTTAGGGAACGAAATGTCCACGGCTTCAGCAGTATCTATAACAGTATCTCCGGCAACCATTCCGGCAATGGTGAGTGCCATTATTATTCTGTGGTCATGCCATCCGTGAAGGTCGGCTCCTCTCAGTGTGCCGCCTGTGATTATAAGCTGGTCTGGTTCTTCACGTACTGAAATACCCATCTTGGTAAGTTCAAGTGCCATTGCGTGCAGCCTGTCGGTCTCCTTGTAACGGACATGTTCCGCATTTTCGATAACTGTTGTTCCTTCGGCGCATGCAGCCAGAACTGCAATTGTTGGTACAAGGTCAGGTGTTGCACCTGCGTCGAATACTGTTGCCTTAAGGCCGTTGCCTGTTATCTCTGCTACACCGCTTTCTTTGTCCCAGGATATTTTAGCACCCATGCGTTCGAGGACATCGATAATTTCAACATCTCCCTGTTTTGATGGGAAGAGATTTTTCACCGTAACAGTTGACCCTGTTACAGCGGCGGCTGCAAGCAGGTATGAAGCTGAAGAGAAATCTCCCGGAACTGTGTACTCTTTCAGGTTGTACTTCTGGTTTGCAGGAATGATGAATTTGATAGTGTTTCCTTCTTCAACGAGGATCTCTGCACCTGCCTGTTCGATGAGTTCCATTGTAACGTCAACATATGGTCTTGATTTCATCTCACCTTTGATGGAGAGTGTTGTGCTCTGTGTGTTCAGTGGACAGGCAATGAGAAGTGCTGATATGAACTGTGAACTGATGGAGCCATCAATTGTAGTAATGGCGCCTTTAAGTCCTCCGCGCACTACAATAGGTGCACAGCCGTTTCCTCTTGTGGAATATGCCTCCACTCCAAGTTTATTGAGGACATCAAGGAGGGGCTGGTTTGGCCTGTTTCTGATAGAACTGTCACCTGTAAGTACGGTAACTCCAGTTGTAAGTGCTGATACTGCTGTCATAAAACGCAGTGTTGTTCCCGAGTTTGCCACATCAATAACGTTATTTGGCACGTGAGGTTTACCACTCACTCCTTTTACGTGAATTCTATCCTCGTATTTCTCAATAATTGCTCCTAATGCTTCTGATGCACGAATACTTGCAAGTGTATCGGCTGACATAAGGGGGCGGTGAATCATACAGTCATCGGAGAGTGCGGCAATTGTAATTGCACGATGAGTATAGCTTTTTGATGGTGGTGCGAAGACTTCACCATTTACTTTTGAAGTGCTGACAGATACTTTCATTTTATCCTCTTTGATCTCGGATTACTATAAGTGTAATAGTTAATATCTTAATATCTCATTCCCTGTATTCCTATATTCAGATATTAATTTCAATTAGCTTAATGTAAATATGAGTTTTACCCTAGCTTCCTGTGACAAGATGACTTTCTTAATGATATTCTTATCGATGTGATAAGAATTGCTGTTCCTCTTTTGTTAGAAAAATCGTTTCAGATAACTTAAAACAGCTTCTGTTATAGAATGAATTTGTCATCTCTTCCGCTTTCTTTTTATTATATGCCGCAAAATCTCAGAACTAATAATTGGACATCGGCATATAATATATTGTGCATTACACATCATGGTGCTAAAAATGAAGTGCTATACCATAGGATACGGAAACCGACAGCTTGATGAGTTTATCTTCATGCTGGCAGAGAACAGGATAACTCATCTGGTCGATATAAGAAAGTATCCACAGTCAACTTTCAAGGTATATGATCGGGAATCACTGGAAGACATACTTCCAAAGAACAGTATTCTTTATTATCATTGTGAAGGCGTTGGCGGTATGCGTGAAACCACATACGTGGAGTATATGGACACAGAGGCATTCCAGAGCAGCCTGAAAAAATTGGTATCCCTTATCAGTAAGGTGAATTCTGAAAACGGGAGGATAGTTCTTATGTGTGCTGAGAAAAGCCCTAAAGGTTGTCACAGGCACTACCTTTCAAATAAGCTTGAAGAAAAAGGAATTGAGGTTATCCACCTTGTTGAACAGGGGCAGACAAGCCTCTTTAACTTCTAATTCTATGTTAATTTATACTATCTTTTCGATTACTGCATTGCATGCAGACGCCTGATACGTTCTTCCGTAGTTGGGTGCGTCCTGAACAGGTTCATCAGCGAGTGTCCTTTTAGCGGGTTTACGATGAACATGTGTGCAGTGGTCTCAGATGCCTGCACATCGTTTCTTCTCGGACGATAATTCTTGCTTCCATACTCCAGTTTCTCAAGGGCACTGGCAAGAGCCCATGGTTTCTGAGAGATACGAGCTCCCTCCTCATCGGCTGAAAATTCCCTTGATCTTGAGATTGCAAGCTGGATAACCGTTGCTGCAATTGGTGCTACGATAGCAAGTGCAAGGAATCCTATAATATTCCCGCCACCTTCGCTGTCTCTTCCTCCAAAGCCGCCGAATATGGCTGCCCATTTGACCCAGGTTGCTATCATTGTGATAACACCGGCAATGGTTGCTGCAACTGCACTGATAAGCGTGTCTCTGTGTTTTACGTGTGCAAGTTCATGCGCCAGTACACCTTCAAGCTCTTCTGCATCTAACAGGTCAAGTATTCCAGTGGTTGCAGCGACTGCGGCATGCTGTGGATCTCTGCCTGTTGCAAATGCATTTGGCATTGAAGTGTTCACAATATATACTTTTGGCATTGGCAGGTCTGCACGCATAGCAAGTTTTTGTACAATTCCATATAATTGCGGAGCTTCGGCTGCAGTGACTTCCTGAGCACGATACATTTTCAGGACAATTTTATCACTATACCAGTAGCTTCCAAAGTTCATGATTATCGCAAATATGAAAGCGATTATCATTCCTGACGTTCCACCAAGCAACTGGCCTACAATAACCAGTAAACCGGTAAGAGATGCCAGTAATAAAGTGGTTTTTAGCATATTTCCCATAATTTTCCTCTTAGATATGATGTCATTTCTAAGTGAAAAATTGTTGTTTGTTCTTCTATAAAAAGGTAACTCTACATCCGGATACTTTTTCCTATGATATAATTTCACAAAAAACAGAAAACAGGTGCCAAAGAACTCTTTTTTAAATTAATCCGGATTACACCTAAATAAAATAAAGTGGAAATTTGCCTTTTAAGGCAAAATCCCCTGGACTTCAAACCAGTGCGGGTTTCTCATCACGGTCTTTAGGTTCCTCGTTTCCACTTCCATCTGCACAGGCAATACTTGCAGAACTTACACTGCCAACACCCAGAGTTACATCAAGGATGAACTTGTCAACAACCGATTTCATATCATTGGAAAGGCATGACAGCTCGTCTGCAGATCTTGAAAGTTCCTGCATGGTTGAATTCTGTTCCTGCACAGATGCTGAAGCTTCCTGCGTACTGGCTGCCGATTCCTCTGAAATGGCACTCACCTCTTGAATAGAAGAGGTTATTTCTTCAATGGAAGCTGATTGTTCCTGTGCGGCAGCAGCAATGTCCTGTACCATATTTGCGATCATTCCGCCGGATTCAACTACCTGTTCAATATCAATTGCAACGGTATTCAGGGCTTCTGCTCCGTTTGTAACCTCTTCTGAACCCTGCTGGATAGATACAACAGCATTATCAGTTCCTTCCTGTATTTCCGCTATAAGTGTTGATATCTGCTTTGCCGCATTACCTGAATCCTCTGCAAGTTTACGTACTTCATCTGCAACCACGGCAAATCCTCTGCCATGTTCTCCTGCACGTGCAGCTTCAATTGCAGCATTAAGTGCAAGAAGGTTTGTCTGGTCTGCAATATTGGTTATCAGATTGACAATTTCTCCAATCTGCTTGGATTTTCCTGCAAGCTCCATGATAACATCAGATGACTCGCCGGAAGTGTGCTTAATATTTTCCATTTTCTGCAGCAGGTCTTTTGTAGTAGTCCTGAGGTTTTCCATGAGTTCATTTGAACTCTTGGCATTTTCAGCAGCCTTACTGGAATTAGTAGCTACTTCCTGTACTGTCATCGTCATATCTATCATGGCTCTTGAGACCTCTTCTGTTTTAGAGGCCTGGCTTTGAGCACCTTTTGCTATCTCAGAAACTGTATCTTCTATCTGATATGCAGAAGATGTCATTTCTTCTACGGAGGCAGACATTTCCTCGGCAGTGGAAGCCACATTCATAGAACTGTTATGTACAAGTGATACCACGTTATTTAATGATCTTCTGGCATTTTCTATTCCGTCTGTCAGTTTCCTGACGTCTCCTTCAGCAACAAGGGTAAGCGGTTTTGAGAGATCATTATTTGAAATAGCTGCAAGAACTTCACTTGACTCTTCAATCAGGCCCTGGAGCTTATCACCAAAAATGTTGAGGGCATCGGCAAAGTCTTTGAAATCACCTCTTGCCTCAAGTTCAAACCTTGCACCAAGGAGACCTTTACTATATTCGTTAACCAGGCGTATGGCTTCGTTCATTGGTGTGACAAGAGCATCGATTGCTTCATTCACAGCATCAATTGCATCTTTGTATGCACCATTGTATTGTGAGGAATCAGACCTGTATTCAAGATTACCATTCTTTGCTTCATTTCCAAGTTTGACAAATTCATTACCCAGATTTTCAATATTGCTCATCATTGCAATATAACATGGAATAAGCTCATCATTCTCTGAACGTTTACCCACTTCTTTGAGTCCTTCAAGATCACTCAGGTCACCCTGAGCTATCCTCTTGTTAACGCCCATGACTGTCAATATTCTGTCCCTTACACCGTTAGTAGCAGTCGCAACTTCATCATAGATTCCCTGGTAATCTCCCTCTACCTTTCGCGTATGATCATTATCGACCATCAACTGCAGTATCTCATTACTCTCTACAAGACCACCAAGACCATCGATGCATTCGTTGATATTGTCTTTTATGTGATTGAAGTCTCCCAGGTATTCATCAGTAATCTTTTCAGGTATTTCTCCCTTTGATATCTGTTCAATATAATCTGCTGTCATGTTCAGCGGATCAATAACAGAATCAAATGCGTGGTTTACTGTGGTTATTGCTTCATTGAACAATCCCCTGAAATTATCCGCATTTGCTCTGTAGCGAAGGTTTCCATTTTCAGCAGCATGTCCAAGTTCAATGAACTCATCAGTCATTCCCTTCACATTCTCCATCATTGCAATGGTATAAGGAAGAAGTTTGTCATTTTCTGAGCGTTTTCCAACAGATTTGTATTTATCAAGATCGTTGAAATTTCCTGCAACCATATATTCAAAGGTGCGCTGGATGTTGAGAAGCCTGTTGCGCACTTCATTTACAGCATATATGTTATCCTTGAACACTCCGTTGTATTGTCCGGTAGCTTCAGTTTCAAAGTCATTAACTGCAAGTTTCAGAAGTACGTCTGTTCCTTCATTAAGTGGTTCTGCGATTGAATCCAGGAGAGTGTTCTGTGATTCTATAATTCTTTTGAAGTCTCCTTCGTGCCTGGATGAATCCGCACGCAGATCCATAACACCTTCAATACCTGCCTGGGCAAGTTTTTCAGAATCCTCAATAAGGGCATTAATAGCATCCACGCAGAGGTTGAGGTTATTCTTGAAATCATTGAAAGTGCCTTTGTATTCCCTCTCGATTCGAGGTGGAATGTCTCCCATTGATATCCTTTGTACGTATTTGGACGCTGCAAGAAGCGGTTCCACAACAGCATCCATCAGGCTGTTAAAACATCCTGTAATGTCCTGTGCATCAGTACAGGATTTTGCAGTTCCAATACGTGCATCAAGATGTCCTTCAAGCGCTTTAGCCAGAATCTCCTGCATTTCACTTCTAATCTGTTCCTGCTCCAATGCTGCAGTTTTCCATTGGATTGCTTCATCAATAAAAGCATTTAGTTCTTCAGCAGCGGCTTTATCTGTATCACTGCCTTGCAAAGGTATTCTGGCTTCAGTATTTCCATTTTTAATAGAAGCCAGCACATCAGGAATCTCTTTAATCACTTTATTTGTGCCAAACATGGTATAGTCACCTTGTTACCGGTAAATTCTGTAGAATTGCGGGAATCACTGTTTATACTGTATATTTTGAACAGATACTTTTTATAACAGTTATCAATTAATTTATGCCAAAGTGACTATATTAGTCTTATTATAAAAAGATTTCACGATAAAATAATACATTCAGTTATTTCAGGTTTAAGAAATGCAGTTGGTCAAAGTGATAAGAGTTGTTTCAATGAGGTAAATGTCCTCTTATAAGCAAAAAAAGTTTCATTTTGCAAAGATGTAATTCTGGAGCGATTCAACAGTTAAATCTAGAAAACCCATTTAAATTGCAACAAAAAAGAAAAATAACAGACTTATATAATTAGTCAGGCTGTTATGATTAAAAAATGACGATGGAACATTAAAAATGTTCCGGTTCATATTTCTTCAATAACAATATCTTCTTCAAGATCCATTTCATTGAGCATTGCTTCCAGTTCAGCAAGATCTGCTTCCAGATCCTGCATTTCAGTGTCAGTGATTCCTACCATTTCTTCACTGAGTAACTCATCGGCAACACTAATGTTTTGGGTATTGTCAGTTTGATCTGTGCTGTCACTTAAATCGCTTTGTTCCTCTGTAGTGCTCTCTTTATCAGCACAACCTGAAATAGCAAGACTGAAGAGCACCAAAGCAATGATAATTAATTTTCTGGTTTTAACCATTATACCACCTATTCTAACTCCGGTTAACTCAGCTCTCAGTCACGTTTGCATCGTCGTTTTCGTCCTCACTACTCTCATCTTCAGAATCTTCATCAGATTCTTCTTCCTCGTCAACTGAGTCATCATCGCCATCATCTTCCTGCTCATCCTCGGTTTCCGTTTCAAGTTCATCTTCTGAATCTTCATCGTCAGCATCATCGTCATCCACGGCTTTGTATGCCCATTCACCGTCAGTTCCTTCAGCTTCGTAAGTTCCCTGACCTGCAAGCACTACTGAACCTGTTCCTTCAGCAAAGAGGTCAATTCCACTTCCTTTTATCATGACTGTAAGGCGGCTTCCCTCAATGTGAATATCACCAGAAAGTCCGATGAATACAAATGCACGATTGTTGTCAGTGCTGTTTCCTGCATCTATATTTGATTCCTCATAATCTTCTTCATCAACATCAATCACAGCATCGTCTGCAAGGTCCTTGACAATAATGTTAACATCTTCTGCAGTGACATCAATTGTAACATTTCCTGAAATTACAACGGTTCCGTTTCCATTTGCTTCAAGTGTTCCTTCGCCGCTAAGTGTGATCAGTCCTTCCCTCTGCTGCTTTATTTCACCAAACATATTGCGCAGGAGTGCATTTGCTTCAGTTATGTCTTTACCTGCTTCTGTAAAGTACTGGTTTGCTTCCCTGATGTTCTCTGAATCAGTACCTTCACCGTGCATGTAAGCATTTCTTGCCTGTTCCTGCTTTTGTTCGGCTGAGACTATAAGTTCGTTATATTCGGCAAGCATCTCTTCAAGGTCTGTTACATCCTGGCCATTCTGTTTCATTCTGGCAATTTCATTTTCAAGACGATTTGCCATGTTCTTGGATGTCTGAATAACTGTTCCTACCTTGTTGTCAATAACTTTTCCTTTAGAGACTACGCGATCTTTACGTACATCATTCCAGATGCTTCTGATGTTCTTTGCAGCTTCAGCAAGTTCTTTCCTTGTGTCTGCATCCTCAACATTTTCTCTTTCCTCCTCAAGCAGATCTATGTAATCCGAATCTTCATCCTCATCAAGGAAAGTAAGTATATAATCTATAGAACTTATCAGGTATTCTTTTGTGGCGTTTATAGCTTCTTCAGTATTAAGGTTAGGATTCTGGGACTTGACGTTAGCAAAATTGCTCTTTGCCGCCTGATAGTTATCTGCAGCATTAGCAGCGTGAGTATTTGTTATTTCTGCTCTCTTAGTTGTTCCATTCTCTGTTGCATTAACCCTGTCCCTGTCTTTGACCTGTGATTTTCCATTGCTCTGGGAGTCATCACTGCTGTCATCGTCAGTGGTTTTAGCACTGGCACTATTCACTGAACCTTTTATACTTGCATGTTCATTTCCATTTTCTGATGCTGCCATTGCACCCATTGGAATAATGCTTATAAGCATCATTATTACTGCAAAAATCGTAATTATTCGCATTCCCTTTTTTGTTTTGCCCATCATAAGAGTACCCTCCAGTTCTCTTGTATTCAAATCAATATTTTATGATTTTTATGAATATGATTTTAGTTTTTTAATATATAAATATCTGTGAAACGTAAAGATGTGAAAATGGGATAAACCTGTGAAGGCTATCCCATTTATCTCTCCCTTTCTGCTTTCGTTTTACTTTCGTGTTTTAATCATGCAACTTATTCTTCACTGATGCATGATCCATCTCTGGCGTGGATCTGATCTCCAGCTCCGTTGCCAGCACCCTGTCCATTTCCTGCCCCACGAGGCCCTGTTCCGTCGCAAACACCATCGTTTGGACAGTTGTCACAAATTCCATCTCCGTCTTCATCTACAAAGTTGTCGCAGATTCCATCGTTAAGACAGTAGGCACCATCACAACTTCCATCTCTATCTTTATCCTGGTCTCCCATTCCTTTATAATCGCCATATGCTGCCATAGCAGATACTGCAAACAAGCTGAACAACATAAGTGCTGCAGCAATAAGTGAAAGTTTCTTTGTGTTCATATTTATTCTCCCTCTATATTGTTTCTAATTTGCTTTCTTTTATTTTGACCATTGCAAGCGCAGGCCTGACTTTGCCATGGTGGTATAATTTCGCGGTTGACATTGTCCTATCTTGGTAGTATAGTTGTTTTCAACCTGCACTTGCAAATCCAGCATTGGCAGAGGGGAATATAAGCATACTTTACTTCATGGAAACTTTATGGATACTTCAATACTGAATAAGGGCTTATAACAGTTTATTTTACTTGATAAAACTTTAGGATACTTCAGATTGGCATTAGAAGTAACTATTATATGGGTGTACTATGTAAATATACATCCTGTGTTGAACAAAAAAATAATCCTGCTTAGCTTGAGTGTTATTTTATTTGCAGCTCTTTGTCTTCCGGCATCAGCTCAGGAGGCAACAATACATGGTGCTGTATATGAGTGGGATTCATTTGATCCGCTTGAGCATGTCATTGTGGAAGTCAATTCAACACCTTCCCAGTCAATGCTTGCAAATTACGGCATTTATTCTTTCAGTCTGGATCCCGGAACCTACCTGATATCGGCAAGTTATTACAGTGGAAATGAACTGGCGGCATACACTGAAGAAGAAATAACCATTACAGATGATGGTGATTATGTACTGGATTTAATTCTGTTTCCGGTGTACTCTGATGATCCATTGCTTAATGAAAGCGATTTTACAGAACTTGACGATATAGCCAGTTTTTCAGAGTCCGAAGAGGAAATTTCATCATCCTCGTCAGTAAATTCAGCCTTGATTATTATTGTCCTTTTGATCTTAATTCTTGCCGGAGTCATTATATTTGTAAAACAGAAGAAAGGATCTTCAACGCCCCAAGACTCTTCATATGCTGAGTTTTCAGGTGAATTTGATTCTGATTATGTTGATGACTCAATAGGTGGTCTGGGTGGTTTGCCGGATGACCTGCGTGAAGTTATTTCCATCATTTCAAAGAATGGGGGCAGAATTACGCAAAAAGACCTTCGTACAAAAGTTAAGCATTCTGAAGCCAAAGTCAGTTTAATGGTCTCAGATCTTGAAAGCAGGGGAATTGTACGCAAATTCAAAAAAGGCCGGGGCAATATTATTATTCTTGAAGAGCCAGATTCAGCAGACAATAAGGATTTAAGTTCTGATCTAGCTGACTCATCAAATGAGAGTCCTGATGATGGGAAATGATGAAAAGGCAAACCAAAATATATAACTGCATTTAACGAGTATGGATGTTAGATTCAGAAATAGTTCTATTTATGTATTTATGATTTTATGAGGGTATACATGCGAGTTTCCATGGATATTGAGTTAAAAGATATTCCCGGGCAGTTGCTTCAGGCTTTAAGACCCGTTTCCGAGCTTAAAGGCAATCTGATTTCAGTGGTCCATCACCACGAAAAAAGGACTCCCCGCGGAACCATTCCGGTTCAGCTGGTTTTTGAGATAAAACCGGACAAGCTTGATGATATTGTTTCAAGTCTTGAAGAGAGTGGTATCGGTATCGTACGCATTGATGAGAAGAGATTTTTCGAGCATGGTGCAGTGCTGCTTATAGGACATATAGTCCACACAGACATACAGGATACCATAGACACCATTGACAAGACAGGTTATGCAGAAGTTGTTGATCTTAACCTTTCAATGCCAAAGATAAACATGGCATCTTCTGCTTCATTAAAAATAGATGCTGTAAGCAAGGAGCATATGGAATCAGCTATTGCTATTTTAAAGGAAATAGCAAAAAAGAAGGATCTGCTGGTAATTGAACCTATAAAAAGTCTGGGGGTAGCCTGATGAAAACTATTCGTGTATCAATTATTGGTTTTGGTGCCGTAGGTCAGGGTGTTGCCAGGGTACTGATTGATAAAAAAGAGTACCTTGAAAAAATGGGACTTGATTTTAAAGTGGTTGCTGTTGCAGATTCAAGATCCGCTGTCACTGATGATAATGGTGTTGACCTTAGTTCTGTGCTTTCCAGAAAACAAAATGAAGGTGTTGTAGGTTCTGAAAAGCTCAGTGGTCTTGAAATAATTGAAACAATGGACCACGATATTGTAGTTGAAACTACTCCTACTAATATTATAACAGGTGGCGTTGGTCTCCAGAATATGCTTTCAGCCTTTAAGCATGGAAGGGATCTTGTAACCTCAAACAAAGGTCCACTTGCAATGAAATATGGTGAACTTATTGACGCTGCAAAAGCAGGTGGTTCACATTTCAGATTTGAGGCAACAGTCGGCGGTGCAATGCCGGTTCTTAATCTTGCAAATGATGTGCTTGCAGGAAACACTATTACAAATGTTGAAGGTATTTTCAACGGAACCTGCAATTATATTCTTACTAGAATGATGGAAGAGCATGCTCCTTATGCACAGATGCTTGCAGAGGCTCAGGAGCTTGGCTATGCGGAAACCGATCCGACTTATGATGTGGAGGGAATTGACACCGCATTAAAACTTGTCATACTTGCAAACTGTGTATTCGGTATGAATGCAACACATGAGGATGTGACTATCACCGGAATTACAAAGATAACGCCTGAAGCACTTCTTCTGGCTCAGAATGAGGGCTATGTTATCAAACTTATTGGAGAGGTCAACGACAGCAGGATCAACGTTGCACCAAAACTAGTGCCAATAGATCATCCGCTTGCCGTTGGTGGTTCCCTTAACGTTGCTTCAGTTCAGACTGACCTTTCAGGTCCAATCACTGTAACAGGACGCGGTGCCGGTTCAATTGAAACCGCAAGCGCAATCCTCAGTGATATGATATCTATTTACAGGGACTAAAATCCGGCATCCATATTACAAGGGTGTATTAATGACAAGTTTCAAAGAATTTGCCAAGGCATGTAAGGTTATTGAAGGAACTCCGGGTTCCCTTGATATGACTGCTCTGGTTGCAGAGTTACTTGTAAAAGTAACTCCTGAAGAACTTCCTGTTGTCACTCATTTTGTAATGGGGGAAATCTTTCCTGCGTGGAGCAGTGAGGAAATAGGTGTTGGTGCAGGTATTCTTTACAGTGCTCTTGCAAAATCAGCAGGACTTTCAGTTGCTGATATCAAGGAGATTGTAAGGGAAACAGGTGACATCGGTGAAACAGCAGTCAAAGCACTGAAAAAAGTTTCAAGCGGCCAGGCTACCTTTTCTTCTTTTATGGAAGACAGTTCTGACCTGTCAATTCTTGAAGTCTATGAAAGGTTCCAGGCTATATCCAAAACATCCGGCAAAGGTTCCCAGACATCTAAGATGAAGAATCTACAGTATCTCTTCAATTCCGCATCATCTGAAGAAGTAGGCTACATAGCTCGTATTTCTGTGGAAGAGTTGAGAATTGGAGTAGGTGAAGGAATTGCACGTGACGCAATATCAAAGGCTTTTGATGTTCCGTCTGATGAGATTGAAAGGGCTTTCATGCTTACAAATGACCTCGGCCTTGTGGCTGTAACTGCAAGAGAAGGCGGCAGGGATGCTGTTCAGTCTCTTGGACTTGAACTTAACCGTCCAATCCGCATGATGCTGGCTCAGGTCACACCTGATTTTGACATAGCACTTTCTGATCTCGGAACCGCAGCAGTAGAATGGAAGTTTGATGGTGCCAGAGTGCAGATCCATAAAGAAGGCGACAGTATTACACTTTTCTCACGCAGGCTTGAAAACATCACAGACTCATTGCCTGATGTTGTGGAAGCTGTAAGGGAAAATATTGATGCGGAATCTGCCATACTTGACGGTGAGGCAGTTGCAATTGATGAGAACGGCAGGCCAAGGGCATTTCAGGATATACTGAAACGTTTCAGGAGAAAGTATGATGTACAGTCAACTGCACGTGAAATTCCTCTTATACTGAATCTTTTTGACATAATGTATCTGAACGGTGAGGAGTTGCTTGATCTCCCTCTTGTAGAGAGGAGAGCAAAACTTGAAGGCTGTGTTAGGTCTGGGGACAAAATAAGGGTTGATACCCAGTATATTACAGATGACCTTGACAAAATAATGGTAATCTACAACGAGGCTTTGAAAGCCGGTCATGAAGGTGTCATGATCAAGAACCCGCAGTCTCCTTATTCTCCTGGTAAACGGGGTAAGAACTGGCTCAAGAAAAAGCCGGTAATGGAGACACTGGACCTTGTGGTCATCGGTGCTGAATGGGGCTATGGAAGACGTACAAGTTTCCTTGGTTCCTATGCACTTGCATGCCATGATCCTGATACCGGTCGCTTCCTGCCTGTAGGGCGCGTAGCAACAGGTTTTTCCGATGAGCAGCTTGCAGAGCTTACTGATATGTTTTCTGATCTCATTGTTACAGAAGCTGGCACAGAGGTTGAAATAAAACCTGAAGTAATATTTGAGGTTGCCTTTGAGGAAATACAGAAGAGTGTCAATTATGACTCTGGTTATGCACTTCGTTTCCCAAGACTTGTCAATGTAAGGTCTGATAAATCCATTGAAGATGTGGAAACAATAGGTCGTCTCGAAGAAATGTATCTTGTACAGCGTGAAAGGAACTGAATGTTCATTTCACCATACGTCCTTTTTTATTTAATCAAAAGTGTTATTAGGCAATAGCAATTCTTCTCAAATATGAGAATCAGAAGTTTTGTTTTTCTTATTTTATTTGTATCCCTTATAAGTCTGATATTTTCAGGTTGTATTGATGAAAATGCAACGGATGATGTTTCAGCGGAAAATGTATCCGGGCAGGAAGCAGTAGATGCTGATACCATTGTTTATATTCAGGAATACGCTTTCCATCCGGATTATACAACCATCTCGCCAGGTGATACTGTCATGTGGGTAAATAATGACTCGGTGGCATTTATAATAAAAGGAACTCTGGTTGGTGGCGGCAGTTATCAATCTCCTACACTCAGGAAAGGTGATACATTCACGTACACCTTTGAAAACAAAGGTACATACAAGTACGAACTTGTAACCCATCCGTGGACAGATGGCGGTTTCATAGTTGTTGAATAATCTGAATAATTTTTACCATATTCCTTGTGGTCTTTAATTCCGATTATTACAGATTATAGCCACAAGATTTTATTTTATCCCGAAATATCATGCCTCATGATCTCATTTATCGAGGCATAAGATTTATTTATCATTGTAAAAATGTTTAATGCACGATCTATATACTCTATATAATTCTCTATATGGACTAAATTGAGCAATTTACAAACTAAAAAAGAGTAGTATGTTAAAATGACAGATATCCGCTTGATATTGATACTGTTTCCTGTTGTATTGATTATGAATATAGTAGCTTACTATATTTTTGTTCCTACTAAATACAGGAGAGGACAAAGATCATCTGCCGGAAAAAACACAGACAGCATTTCATTTGTCAGGGAAATATTACCGTACGTAGGTTTTGTTTCTGCTATTTACCTTTTAGTAAAATCACAGGGAATCATTGTCAACAAACTGGTACATTCATTTGGCTTTTCCCTTGATTATGATCTTGCAAAATACATCTTAATTCTTGAAGGCAGCAGAGTCAGTATTTTCCAGGCTTTTACAAGTCCCTTACTGACATATGCCAGTTCATTCATCTACATCTTTGGCTTTGCTTTCCTGCTGACTTTCACTTTCATATTCTTCCTGACAACTGATCAGTTAAGGGCGCTGAAAGAATACACCCTTGGAATATCTTTCATTTATATGGTGGCTTTCCCATTCTACATATTCACACCTGTGGAGGTTACAGGTTATACTCTTCCCGGTGTAAGCCCTTTGCTTTACAACCTCAGTCCGTTGATAGTTAATGGATTGAGAAGTGTGGATCCGTTATTTGATAATTGCTTCCCGAGTCTTCATGCAGCTCTTTCGATCCTTGCAATGCTATTCATAATTTTCAGGACAAATCTCAGGAGCCTGAAAGTACTTGTAGTTTTCATAACTCTTGCCATCCAGTTTACCATTTTCTATCTTGGTATTCACTGGATAACTGATTTTGTTGCAGGAACTATACTGGCTCTCTTGAGCTATTATCTCGCCACGAAGTACTATTCCCTGATAGTCTGTAAGTTCCGTAAAGTGTCAGGAGTTTCAGATGAATCCTGAGTGCTATTTCATTTATACTTTGATTACTAATCAGGTGTTACATGAAGGAATCCAAATCCTGCAAATACCCTGATACCCACGATAAGCTGGACCCTGCATTATATGTGCTTTCATTATCCAAATTATTCAAGGATCTGGGAACCGGGATGCTGGCTTTCCTGCTCCCGCTTTATATCGTTGGAATGGATAGTAACTTCTTTTCAGAAACCCCTATCGTTTTCAGGGCCGGACTCATAGCAACAGTTTTTGGTCTGTCAAATGCTCTGTCACAACCTTTCCTTGGCCGTTTGTCTGATAAACTGAACAGAAGAAAACCTTTTGTGATTATAGGGATGGCAGGCTTTACTCTGATATCGTTTATCTATGCAAATACCAGTAATTTTGATTACATGATATTGCTGAGAATTGTCCAGGGAATAACTGTCGGTGCAACTGTTCCTGCTATTGTTGCAATGGTTACTCATCTTTCATCGAAGAGCACAAGAGGAACCGCAATAGGCATCTATTCTACTGTCAGGGGTTTCGGATTTGGTACTGGATCTATTGCAGGTGGTGTAATTGCCAGCTATTTTGGTTATACAACTGCATTCTATGTGTGTGCACTGCTTGGACTTGCAAGTTTTATACTCATATCGTTTTTTGTATCCGAGACTCATAACGGGCAGTCTTCATCTGTATCCCCTAAAGAACCTGCAAAGGGTTTTCAGTTCACTATTCTTTCCATTGCAATGTTCATGATGATGGCAGGTATAATGATAATATTTGCATTCCTGCCGGAATATGAATCAAGATTCGGTACAGGTGAAATCTCCCTTAGCATAGCAGTATCTGCTTATGTAATTGTAAGGGTATTATTCCAGACTCCCATGGGAATGCTGTCTGACAAATTTGGGAGGAAAAAAATAATTGCAATGGGATTATTGCTGAACATTCCCATTGTAATTGGTCTTGGTCGTGTGGAAACCGTGAATCAGCTAATTATTCTGCGTGCAATACAGGGAATATCAATGGCTTCGGTGGAAACACCTGTAATGGCCCTGGCAGTGGATCTTGCAGGAATTTCTGTAAGCTCAAAGGTAAGTTCAATAACAGCATCACAGGCAGCAGGAATGGCACTTGGTCCTATTATGGGAGGTATCCTTGCCGGATACATTTCCTTTGAATTACCATTTTATATCTGTGCTGTAATGCTATTGTTCGCACTCCTGCTTGTCATTGTGGGAATAAAAGAACCGGCAGCAGACTCTAAGTTCAACACAGCAGGTTAAAATTAGGTTTAATTTTAAAAATGGTTAACTGTAGGATATATCATAACACCGGAAAGACTGCTCAATCTCTTTCCTCTCTGTAATATCATAAAAAATGATAACAGCACCAATAATCTCATTTTTCTTATTGGTAACCGGAGAACCTATTATATCTAGTGGTATGCGTGTTTTATCCTTTGAAATAAGGACAGTATCGTTCTCAAGTCCAAAAAAGGCACCTTCTCTGAAAACCTTTCTTGTGGGGTCTTCAACATCCTTATTTCCTTCACAGACAACCTTAAACACTTCATTGATTTTACTTCCGAGTGCTTCTTTTCTGGAATATCCGGTAAGGGCTTCTGCAAGCGGGTTTATATATTTGATGTTTCCGCTCATATCGGTGGATATAACTGCATCACCTATGTTGTCAAGAAGGGAATTGATGCAATTCTCATGGTTGAACTGTTTTTCTTTTTCCCTTTCACGTTTGTAGAGGGCTATCTCTATGTTAGTACGAAGTTCTCTCTCATCAAAGGGTTTGAGTATATGTCCGAAAGGCTCAGTAAGTTTAGCTCTCTGAAGCGTTTTCTCATCAGAATATGCTGTCAGGTAAATAATAGGTATCCCATAATTGTCGCGAATGGTTTTTGCAGCCTCAATACCATCAATTTTACCTTTGAGGACAATATCCATTAAAATAAGATCTGGTTGACACTGATCAATGAAGCTGATGGCATCTTCGCCGCTGTCTGCCATACAGGGCACAGAGTACCCGAAATGTTCCAGACTATCTTTAATATCCAGAGCTACTATTTTTTCATCTTCGACTATCATTATC
Source organism: Methanolobus tindarius DSM 2278 (assembly GCF_000504205.1). Taxonomy (NCBI): domain Archaea; kingdom Methanobacteriati; phylum Methanobacteriota; class Methanomicrobia; order Methanosarcinales; family Methanosarcinaceae; genus Methanolobus; species Methanolobus tindarius. The sequence goes on from NZ_AZAJ01000001.1 coordinate 2,607,297, forward strand.
TTTTCATTAGTCATTAGTAGTCCCTTCTTTTATAGGATATTTTTTTGAATTTGATTTTAAATTCCGTACCGTTTTCTCTTATGAGCTCTATGCTGCCTTCTATCTGTTCCACTAATGAAACAACAAGTTGCATTCCTAATGAGTCCGTGTTCATGAAATCCAGATCTTCCGGGAATCCGATTCCGTTATCCCTGATAGTTAACATGTATTGACCATCGATGTCCGGAATTATCTCGACAAATATTTCCCCCTTATGGTCTTTAAAGGCATGTTTCAGGGAATTTGAAACAATCTCATTAATGATAAGCCCCAGAGGTATGGCTGTATCAATATCCTGTGTTATGTTTTTAATCTTTATATCAATTTTGATATTTTCCGGGTCGCAGCCATATGTATTCAGAAGATATTTAGTCAGTGTCTCTATATATGACGAAAGTTCAATATTCTCAAGGTCACGGGACTGATATAGCTTTTCATGTGCAATAGCCATTGATTTTGCCCGGTTCTGGCTCTTTTTGAAAGCTTCAATAGTTTCCCTGTCGGTAAATTTCCGGGACTGAAGTCGCAGCATACTTGATATTATCTGTAGATTGTTCTTTACACGGTGATGCACTTCTTTTAGGAGAATATCCTTCCTTCGCATCTCCTCCGCCTGTTTTATTTCCGTAATGTCCTTGACCACCGCAAGAACCTCATCGTCACCAATGACAACGAACCTGACCTCAAAGTCTCTCATCTCTCTTTTTACAGGCATTGTGTAATGCATGGTATGTGTTTTATTTGTCCTGAGTGCCTCTTCAATAATATCCATTTCCATTTCTGCAATGTGTGCAGGAAGCACGTCTTCAAGTGTGATATTTAGGTCAGTCTCAGGTGATTCGTAAATGCAGCTGTCAGTTGAAAGTTTATAATTACATATGGTTCCGTCTTTTTTTACCTGGAACATCATGTCAGGCATGGCCTGCAAAATTGCATTGATGGTTGCATCCCTTTTGATAACAAGTCTCTGTGATTTTTCAAGTGATTCCAGCATCCTGTTAATTGAACTGCTGAGGCTTGCAACTTCATCGCTTCCACCATTTGAAACTCTTTTTCTGAAATCTCCGTTTTCACCAATATCTCTTACTTCATTCTGGAGTTTCTTAAGTCTGGAAATATGTGAACGTTCAAGCAGCAGGATAACAATTGCCCCAAAAACGATTCCTGTAAATACAAGAACTATCAGGAAATAGTTGATAGCATCGATTCCTTTCTGGTGTATATTTCGAAACATTCCAACTTCAATTGAAAACGCATTGTTTCCGTATACATCAGTAAAAATTGCATAGGAATATATCCGTGCATCATCAGTTACAGTAGTAATACTACTGTTTGAAGCATCATTATTTTTGAAGGATATATTTCCTGAAGTTTCCGTATTCTTTACGTCTTCTATGTTTAGGATGAGGTTTGTAGTTTCATGCAACCTTTCGATTTCTTCAGAATCGATAATCCTACCCATCAGCACAGTTCCTGCTATTTGTCCATGGCCACAATTTTTTACAACAGGCTGTGCGGTTATTATAAGGGGCTGTTCCTTAAATACAAGAAATCCGGTCTTTTTGCTACTGCAATTTTCGTGTTCCAGAAGGTATGGATTATTTTGCAGGTGTTCTTCCAGTTCATATGCAAAAGCAGAATCATTAACGATTACTTTTTCATAAGCTAATGTTTTATTTGCATTGTAAAAGAGCATGAAGTCAAGTCTTTGGTTGATAAAAGTTTCATCCATAAGGTATTTTTCAGTATAATCGCTGTTGTTGCCCTGAATAAAATTAAATGTTTCATCCCATACAGACCAGTCAGCAGTTTTACTTTCCAGATCCTGGCTGTCAAGTAATAGGATATTTTTTATGCAGACAGCATTCTCAATGGCATTCTCTTTCTCAAGTTTGTCATAACTGTCAATGACAATGGAATGTGAACTCAGGTATATGAATAATATAAGACCTATAAGAGTTGCACCGATAATGCCAAGTGTTTTTTTCTGCAGTGTTGCCATTTGCTTGCCCTTTATAATGAATACTTCTTAATCCGTTATTTTCTATGCTCTGGTTTGTTATATAAGAGCCTTATAATTTATATGGCTATATAATTGTTTCCTGCAATTGTGCATTATTCGGTGCATGTCTAAAACAACAGTGCCACAGCATACTTAAAATAATCGTTAATTGTCGTAAATATGCACATTTATGTAGTCATAATACAGAAAAAAAGAGAAAAAAACAAGCAGCTTGAGGAAATATTATAGTCCCGCAAGCATCTAATGTATGGGAAATACAACTCAATAAAAATTAACCAACGACGCTCATGTCAGAGACCCTGATGGATGGAGTAATGGTTCCACCAACTTTGCGAACATCAGTTCCTGCTCCGTTGATATTTTTCAGCATATCGAATATGTTGCCTGAAATCATAAGTGATTTTATTGGTTTGTCCAGTTTTCCATCTTTTATGGTGAACGCATTACGTGCTTCCACAGAAAAATCCCCTGAAATTGAATTTGCAGTGTGGGCACCAATGACTGTGTTTACATAAACACCACTGTCCGTGTCAGCTACTATGTCACAACTCGGGAAATCAATTATGAAATTCCTTGAACCAACAGAAGGTGTTGAAAGATATGAATTGCGTGAAGCATTACCTGTGCTCTCCACGCCATCTTTTCCTGCTGTGTAAGTGTCATACAGATATGACCTGAATGCTCCATTCTCAATGACAGTTGTCTTACGTGATGCAACTCCTTCATCATCGGCAATACCAGTGTCAATACCCCCTTCAAGAAGGCCATCATCGTATATGGAAAGTTTTTCGTCAGCTATAATTTCATCTTTCCTGCCAATGAGGTTAGAACGTCCTTTCTGCACGTTGTCGGCATCAATTGATGGTATGAATGTATTTTCAATGAGGTCTGAGAATGCAAAAGGATGAATGATGACTTCAGTTTTGTGTGGCTCAATGGAAATTGTGTTCTGTGATTTCTTTGCAAGTTCAGCGGCATTCTTTCCAATAGCTGCAAAATCAATGTCATTTTTACGTGATATTGCAAAGTCATATGCAGTAGAAGTTTCACCTTCATTTGTAATGACATCTACAAATCCTGATATGCCTGTACCCTCTTCTGAAACTTCAATTCCATTGCTGTTTAGTATGAGTCTTTCCCCATGGCTTCGGCTGAAACTACCGGATGTAACTATAATTCCGGGTGTAGCTCTTGCAGCATCTATCATTTCCATTGTGTGACCAATGCATTCGTCAAGTTCCATATTATGGATATCCCTGTCAAGAATACCTGATACAGTTGGATATTTCTGGTTGGATGGAAGTTTTTTCCAGTCAGGGTCAGCATCCTGTGTTTTTGCAGAGCTGACTGCATTCTTAGCAGCTTCATCAATGTAACTCATAATGTTAGTGCTGGAAAATCCCACCGCGCCGTCAACAATAGCACGAATACCAATTCCTGTTGTGATGTTTTCCTTGGCACCTTCTATCATATCTTTCTGGATATTGACAGATGTTTTCTGGCTTTTCACAATGTATACTTCAGCTTCCTTTGCACCATATTTAATGGCTGCTTGAAGTGCTTTTTCAGCAAGGTCGTACATTTCATGCCCCTCCTACCATTGCTTCGGATATCATAAGATGCGGGGAACCATCGGTGACAGGTACAAGCTGTCCGCCTTTACCACATCTTCCGGAGTTCATTTTAAGGTCGTTTCCTACCATTTTTACATTATTGAGAATCTCAAGGATTTTCCCGGAAAGTGAAACATCCCTGATGAGTGTTGTGAGCTGCCCATCCTCAATAAGGTATCCTTTTTCAGCATTGAACTGGAAAACACCTTCGCCGGTATTCACCTGTCCACCCCGGGAACCTATAAGATACATTCCATTCCCGATTTCTTCAAGCATTTCCTCAAATTTAGAATTGCCATTGTCAATGTATGTGTTGCTCATACGGACTATCGGTCTGGAATGTCCCTGGGCACGGCAATGTCCTGGTGTGCCTCCAAGTTTTGCTGCAGTTTCTCTTGAGTGAAGGTATGATTTAAGCACTCCATTTTCTATGAGTGTTGTTTTCTTGGTCTGCGAGCCTTCATCGTCAAAAGGGAAATAACCATATTCATGCATGGTTGGATCATCGATAATTGTTACAAGAGGAGATGCAATTGATTCTCCTATGCGGTTTTCAAGAACTGAGCTTCCTTCAAGTACAAGGTCTGCTTCTGATGCATGTCCGACTGCTTCATGAGCAAAAACACCTGCGAGCTCAGGGTCAAGTATCACCGGCATGTTTCCACCTTTTGCAGGTTTTGCATCAAGGAGTTGTAATGCACTGTTGGCAGCTTCTTCTGCAAGCTCAGATGCATTGTATTTGTCAAATATCTCATAGCCTGTAACTCCAAAGCGGCTTTCTCTTCCTGCCTGGTAGAGTCCTTCTCTGGAAGCCACAGCACTGATGGCAAACCCGGTGCGTACAACATCATATTCGCCCTCCACGCCTGTGGAATCAGTATACATTACCTTGTAAGATGATTCACTGTACACAGCACTGGTGCTGCTGATTCCTTCTTTTTTAGCATGTTTCCCGAATTCTTTCAGGTTGCTTACTTTTTCTTCAAGTGAAATATCCAGTGGATTTTTCTTAACTTTTGGAGCATTTGAGACAACAGGGCTGGCGATGTCCTGCATTTTTACTTTTTCCTTGGGAGATTTGTCATTCATGCTCACAGCAAGTTCAGAGGCTGCACGTATGGCTTTTTCAACATCAAAATCTCCGTCTGCGGAAGTGAATCCCCAGGAACCACCTTTAAGAGCCCTGACGGCTGCTCCTTTAGTAAAATTGACAGATATCTGCTCGATCTTGCCATTATCAAGGACAATGGACGTTGTAGTCCCTTCAATTATCCTCGTATCAAAAAAGTCTACACTATGCATTATTAACTCCTCACATTATGAATGAAACAAAAATTTAAATAAATGAGTAACAGCCCCTGCTCACACAGGGACTACTTCAGGCATTTCGGTACCTGTCTTGAGGCTGCTGATACTCTTAAGTTTCTCAAGGATTCTTTCCTTTTCAGGACCTACGAGACTGTGTTCTATAACCTCCACGATGTTGGTTACAGGAACTATCTCTATCTGATCCTTATATGCTTCTTCGATAAGCACGTCATCCTCGTTGGATTTTGGAATAATTACCTTCTTTATACCTGCTCTGGCTGCAGCTTCGATCTTGTAGGTTGCACCACCGATAGGAAGTACATCTCCTCTGACAGACAGCGAACCTGTCATAGCTACTGACTGATCGATCGGTATATTCTCAAGTGCTGAGATCACTGCGGTAGCAATGGATATGGACGCACTGTCTCCTTCCACACCTTCATAAGTTCCGATGAATTGGATGTGGATATCATGGTTGCTTATATCCTTGCCTGTTACGTTCTTGATAACAGCGGTAACGTTCTGCACAGCTTCCTTTGCAATATCCTTGAGCATTCCGGTTGCAATTACCTTACCTTCTGAGTTAGAGAGTGATGGAGCAACTCCTGCCATGATAGGCAACACAATTCCTGAATCTCCACCCATCACTGCCAGCCCGTTTACTCTTCCAACAGCGCTTCCCATCTTCTTGAAAAGCTGGTAATCGTTCTTGCGCTCAAGGTAATTATCAGCAAGCTGCTGTTCTATTGACCTTGCCATCTTCTTTGCAGCAAGGACGTGCTTCGCAGTAGCAACAGGGGCATCCTCTGAGTGGGCAATGTCACCTGCAACTCTCACAAGACCACCAAGGTCACGAAGTTTCAGTGTGAGATGTCCCTTTCTGCCAGCCCTTCTCTGTGCTTCGCGGATAACTTCATCCACAGCAGTCTGATCAAACGGCGGAATATGACCGTCTCTCATGACTTCCTGTGCCACGAATCTGACAAGGGTCTTGCGGTTATCAGGATTATCTTCCATGGATTCCCTCATAAACAGTTCGTATCCGTAACCCTTTATACGGGATCTGAGTGCAGGATGCATCTTTTCCATTGCGTCAAGGTTACCTGCTGCCACCATGATAAAGTCACATGGTACAGGTTCTGTCTTGACAAGAGCACCTGAACTTCTTTCGGACTGTCCGGTAATTGGATATTCCTTTTCCTGAAGTGCTGTAAGCAGGCTCTGCTGTGATTCAAGGCTGAGAGTGTTAATCTCATCAATGAACAGCACACCCTTGTGTGATTTATGAATGTCACCGCTCTCTACCCTGTCGTGAGCAGGTGTTTCAAGACCACCTGACTGGAATGGGTCATGTCTTACATCACCAAGAAGCGCACCTGCGTGTGTTCCTGTTGCATCAAGGAATGGTGCGTGCTCTTTCTGGTAGTTTGAAACAATGAGCTTTGGAATCATCATTTCTTCTTTTGGCATGAACTGGCGCGTAAGGAGCAATATCATTATTGCTGCAATAATACCCCACAGGAGCTGGCCAACGTAGAATGAATAGATAATGATACCGAATACCAGAATCATCATCAGCATATTACGTGACTGGGCCTTTTTCTGTGCTTCCAGTTTGTGTGCCATTACGATCTCCCTACCTTTTCCGGCAGGTACAGAACGTATTTTCGGATTATTGTTATCTTCAGGATTAGGGTATGCGAGTATATCCTGTAGTTCTTCCTTTGGAAGTAGTTCAGCCATCGCCTTTGAAAGCAGGGACTTGCCCGTTCCCGGACTTCCTATCATCATAACGTGCCTTCGCTGGCTTGCTGCTTTTTTTACCACCTCCACCGCATGTTCCTGACCGATTATCTGGTCTATTAAAAGTTCCGGAACATCTATGGAGTCTGTGGTTTCGAAATTGTCCTCGTACAGCTCAATCTCTTCACTAGAATCAGTAGTCTCTTTTTCCATAGTCTTCTCGCAAGTTTTGTGGTTTGTTCACAGTAGTACGTACAAAATATATACTTGACGGTTTTTATAATTATGCAAGTCAAAGTTATTATATTTAATTTGTGAGTAAAGTTAATATGATTATAGTGGCATCAGAATATAAGAAATTATGCCTTCCTTTGTTGCTCCGGACCTGATATTATGAAGCTCACAGCATTTCTGATAATAGTACTTATCATGTCCTTATTTTGGTTTTCGGCCAGTAATGACCTGATATCTAATGGAGAGGAATATCTCCATTTCAACCAGTTCTCAATGAGATTTCAGGGCACTGATGTGGTAATAACTGTTTCTTATGACATGGATATGTTCTCAAGTATATACATATCTCTTCTGGGCACACACAATCTGGAGCCGGCAATTGAGAATTTATTTTATGATTTTGAGAATTTTGAGGTGCTGGAGATTGGCCGAAACAATGCTGTAGTATTTGTAAAGGATGTTTCACGTAAGAATGACGAATATTATCTTTATGATGCACATGATCTGAATGGAACCGTAGATATGCTGACAATGGTTTTCCCAGATGGATCCTCGCAAAGTTTCATGGATGCCAGCTCCACAGAACCTACATTCTATTATGTTTGATGTGCGAAAAACCTTTACCCTCATGTTGCCATATAATATCGAAAGCAATATCTTTTTCATCCGTGTTGGATGCAGATTTGCTCCAAATCTCTCTTTTTTCATGAGATTGTCACAAGTGTTTTCAGTAATTTGAAGTGTTTCTGGTACGGGTTATGGAGACTGTTCTTTATATACAGGCTCATGAATTCTATCCGTTTACCCAAAAGGTTTATTATCTATTATGCATTATGAGGGGTGCTGATAAGCGCCAAGGCGTGCGATAATAGCACTAAAGTGCTAGAAAGCAGCAAGGTGTTTACAGATATTCGCAAACTGCATAATGGGCTCGTGGTCTAGCTGGTTATGACGTCGCCTTGACATGGCGGAGGTCCGGAGTTCGACTCTCCGCGGGCCCACCAAGACAGTTTTGCAACAGTTAAGTTTAAATGTAAAAGCAGCATTTAGGTGCTTCGGGTCATGATGCCCAGGTAGCTCAGTTGGGAGAGCGCTGCCCTGAAGAGGCAGTTGTCCCCGGTTCAAGTCCGGGTCTGGGCACCTAAGCAAAAGCACACCAGTAGTGTAGCGGTTATCACCGGGCGTTGCCAACGCTCGAACCCGGGTTCGAATCCCGGCTGGTGTACTGACTTTTTTCTTATTCACTCAGTATCCATTAAAGTATAGTATCGATAAGTTCTTTACTTTCACCTTGATAAAAAGCTGATCACCAGATAAGTCAATTTCTGAGGATGTGATATTCAATGTCAAAAGAAAAAACAGATGCAAAGTGCAATTCATGTTGCTGTGGTGGTTCATGTGGTTTTAGCATGTTCAAATTTTGGGTACTTATAGGAGTTTTACTTGGACTGATATGGTATTTTGTTCAATGACCATTATTGACAAATTTGACCGGTCTTTTCTGAATACTTTATGATCAGGGTGTCCTTTGTATGATAAACGAAAGGTCTGATATGCTTGCCAACGAGAATATAAAAAAGCTCATTTACAGAATGTCAACCCCTGCGATTGTGGGGTTGCTTGTGCAGGCATTTTACAATCTTGTGGACACAATTTTCGTTGGAAGAGGACTTGGAGCTGACAGTTCCCTTGGAATTGCAGGTATTTCTGTTGCATTCCCGGTACAGATGCTCATGATGGGTATTTCCATGGGATTAGGTATTGGAGGAGCCTCGATCATATCACGAGCTCTTGGTATGGGCGACCGTAAAAAAGCTGAGAAGGCTCTCGGGAATATGGTAATACTGGTAATAATTTCCAGTGTGATATTCACTATTTTAGGATTGGTATTCATTGATCCTGTACTGAAAGTATTCGGAGCATCGGAGAGCATACTTCCTTTTGCACGGGAGTACACGAAGTACATACTCATGGGGACAATATTCTTTGCATTCTCCGCAGCATTGAGCAATACCATAAGAGCCGAAGGACACGCAAAGTTTGCAATGTCAATCATGCTGATCTCCAGTATTGTGAATATTATACTTGATCCACTTTTTATCTTTGAGTTCAACATGGGAATAATGGGAGCTGCTGTGGCCACGGTAATATCACAGATAGTTGGCTGTGTATTGGTACTTCACTATTATACAAGCAACATCAGCCTGATTCCATTCAGGCTTGCAGATATGGTGCCTGACCTTGCTCTTTCCTGGGAGACCGTGAGCATAGGCATGTCAGAATTTATTTTCAACTCAGTTGAAAGTCTGGTTTTCATTCTCCTGAACCAGAGTCTCCTCGTATATGGAGGAGATATGGCCATTGCAGTATTCGGCATCATCATCAAGGTCTTTATGTTAACGCTGATGCCTATAATAGGAATAAAGCATGGCATCCAGCCTATTTTTGGTTTCAATTACGGTGCCGGTAATTTAGAGAGGGTACGGGAAACCGTTTCAATCTCTAACTATATTGTTTTTGGAATGTGTATACTGAGTGTCATTGTTGTATTCCTAATCCCTGAGCAGATTTTCCGCGTTTTCAGCACTGATGCCGGATTGATAGACGTAGGAGTGCCAGCAATAAAAATAAGTTTCCTCATGATGCCATTCATAGGTACTCAGGTTGTGGCAATGGCTCTGCTTCAGTCCCTTGGCAAGTCAAAAGGCTCACTGATGATCACTCTCTCAAGACAGATTTTCTTCCTGCCACCACTTGTATTCATCCTTCCATTGTACATGGGCCTGACAGGAATATGGGTATCATTTCCAATATCCGACTTTCTCGGATTCGTTGTAGCTGTTATTCTTATGAAAAAGGAAGTTAGTAAACTCGTGGTATCAGTACCACAAGGTGAAAGCTGAGAGTTTAACGAGTTGCTTTTTTTGAATATCTCAATAATTCAAAGACATACACTTAAATAATTTCTCTCCTGATCAATACAGGGAGTGAAAATATGGATGTGAATGAAATATTATTTCAGGACAATTTAGGTGACTTTTGTTAATGTCATCAGCTTCAATGGTTGGAATAAGCTTTCTTATACTGGGAGTTATACTTTTACTTGGAAAGTGGATAAGAGTCATTTCTCCTCCTCTCCAGAAACTTTTCATTCCCAGTTCCCTCATAGGAGGTTTTCTTGCACTATTTCTGGGTTCAGAAGTGCTTGGTAAAATAGCCACATTAACAGGTTATTACGGGACATTTCTTTCAGGTGGCTTATTTCCTCAGGAAATGATTGATATATGGTCCTCTTTACCAGGAATTTTTATCAATCTTATATTTGCAACACTTTTCCTTGGAAAGAAAATACCTTCTCTAAAGAACATATGGTTGCTTGCAGGACCACAGATTGCTCACGGACAGACCATTGCATGGGGTCAATATGTTTTCGGCATACTTGTAACGATTCTTATCCTGACTCCCTTCTTTGGAATAGACCCTACAGCAGGAGCTCTGATTGAGATATCATTTGAAGGTGGTCACGGTACTGCAGCAGGTATGGCCGCTACCTACGAAGAATTCGGATTCACGGATGCTTCGGATCTGGCACTTGGACTTGCAACAATTGGTATACTTTTTGGGGTTATACTTGGTATTCTCCTTCTGAACTATGGAATTCGGACAAATAAAACAGCGGTTCTGAATAAGTCTTCAGACATATTTCTTAATGAGAATTACCAGACAGGAATAATCGATTTTGACTCAAGGGAATCAGCCGGAAAAATAACAACAAGACCCGAATCCATAGAACCGCTGTCTCTTCACTTTGGATATGTAGGGATTGCTGTAGGAATTGGCTATATTATTCTGCATCTGTTGATAATTGCAGAAGATCTACTCTGGGGTCAGTCAACGGGCATTTACCTGTTTTCCCATATCCCGCTTTTTCCAATGGCTATGATCGGTGGCATTATTCTACAGTTCCTTCTTGAACGTTTTGATAGGTATCATACACTTGACAGGAATCTCATGATGCGAATACAGGGGCTGTCACTTGACATTCTGATTACCAGTGCAATAGCCACACTTTCCCTTGCAGTTATAGGAAGCAATCTGGTACCATTTCTTATCCTTGCTACCGTGGGAATTGTATGGAATCTGGTAGCTTTCCTGTTTCTCGGTCCTAAAATGATTCCTTCCTACTGGTTTGAAAGAGGTATTGGTAACTTCGGACAATCAATGGGAATGACTGCAAGTGGTCTTTTGCTCATGAGAATTGCAGATCCTGCAAACACATCTCCTGCAATGGAAGGTTTCGGATACAAACAACTTTTATTCGAGCCAATTGTAGGCGGCGGCATCTTCACTGCTGCTTCTGTTCCCCTAATATTCTACTTCGGTCCTCTTCCAATGCTTGCACTGGCGATTATTGTTATGATTTTCTGGAGTTCAATCGGGATTTTTTATTTTGGCAGAAAATGAAAATGTTCTCGCTATTTTCTTTTCGGGGTCAAAGTTTTATCTTATCTTTGACAAACTTAAGATAAACAGGACAGAACCAACGTTTCTTTTCTGTTTAAATGGGAGTGTAAATATGGATATGAATGAACTATTATTTCAGGAAAATGTAGGTGGCTTTGACCTCCTTATCAGGGCACTTTTTGGTACCATAGCAATAATAATCCTTGCAATGGACTTTGTCGAACCGGGTATTTTGCAATGGATATTAGCCATAGTTGCGCTGGTAGGTCTTTTTTCCTCAATAACCAGGCATTGTCTTCCTTATTCGTTGATAGGTTTCAGTACAGCACGAAAGTGATCTTCGTTATATTGTAGTTGGAATACAGATATGCAAGATAATATCGGTTACTGGCTTATAGTTGCATCCAGGGATCATGTATTTGCAGGAATTCAGGAAGGCTTCACTCAGGCTTCTCACGGCAGGAGAAACCCTCTGGAAAAGATGAATGTTGGTGACTGGATAGCATACTATTCTCCAAAAAGGATATATGGCGATACCAAACCATATCAGAAATTTGTGGCAATTGCAAAGGTTACCGGGGAGAAAGTATTTCAGGTGAAGCTTTCTGATACTTTTAAACCATACAGGCGTGAGGTTCAATACTTGCATGAAGTTCATGAAATCGACATCAAACCATTGTTACCTCAACTGGATTTTATCAAAAATAAATCCCGCTGGGGTCTTTTTCTCAGAAATGGTTTTCGCTCTGTTTCCAGAGATGACTTCTTGCTTATCTGTTCTGAAATGCGTGGCTGATTTTATCTTTTGTACAGGGTACAAATAATTATTATCTTTGTGTTACAATAATTAAAAGGGATTCATATGGGAGAAAATATCCAATCTGTTAAAGACATAAATTTTGATATCCAAAATGATGTTTTTCCTTCTCCTTCCGACTGGAGAGATGTGTTTATTTATTTTTTACTTGTGGACAGGTTTGACAATAATGAAGAGGCTATAGAGCTTTGCAACCACTTATCTGAGTCAGGAGAACCTGATATTTCAGAAGGTAAAAAGTTCCAGGGTGGTAACATTAAAGGTATAACCAGAAGACTTGATTATATCAGAGTTCTTGGTGCAAATGCAGTCTGGCTCAGTCCTGTATTCAGAAACCGCCAGGAAATGGATGAAAGCTACCATGGATATGGAATACAGGATTTCCTGAAAGTGGACGAAAGATTCGGAACTCTTGAAGACTTTCAGGAACTCGTAAAAGAAGCCCATAGTCGGGGCATGTATGTAATTCAGGACATTATAATCAATCATACGGGAGACAACTGGGAATATCCCGGAGATAATCCTTATTATTACTGGAAAGATGCCCCAGGTCCTTTTGATTTTGGAAAATGGCGTGCTTTTTCTAAAGAATCAGGTTCAAAAGATGGTATCGGTGAGAATGATGCTGTCTGGCCGCTGGAATTTCAGAATTCTGAATACTATAAGAGAAGAGGCCAGATTACTGACTGGAACGACAACGAACAGGCAGTTAATGGAGATTTCTTCACGTTGAAGGAACTGGATGTGCGCAGGTCGGATGTCCTTGATACTCTAATTAAGGTCTACAAGTACTGGATAAAAGAAACCGACATAGATGGTTTCAGAATGGATACGGTGAAACACTTGGAATCCAGTTCCACAGCCATCTTCTGTAATGCAATAAAGGAATATGCCAAGTCTATCGGCAAGCATAATTTCTTCATTTTCGGGGAAATAGTGGGCGATGACGCGACAATACAGAAATATATAGGCCGTAACAGTCGTATTCCGGGAACCAACGAGCGTTTCCCGTCTCTGGATGCAGCTCTTGACTTTCCCCTTTATTTTGTGCTTGAGGAAGTTATTAAGGGCTTCAGTAATCCTGAAGTGCTCAGGAGCAGGTATGAAGCTTTCAGGAACAATTATACAGACCACGGTGAAGCAGGTCGTTATTTTGTGACATTTGTTGATAATCATGATCAGATGATAAGACCATACAGGCGTTTCATGCATGGAAACAGCATTCATCAGCAAGTTGTTCTTGCAATATCTTACCTACTGACAAGTCAGGGCATTCCATGCATATATTATGGGACAGAACAGGGATTCAATGGTGGTGGGGATGATGATGCATATATCCGTGAGTGTATGTTCGGTGGTAGTTGGGGAGCATTTGGAACACAAGGATATCATTTCTTTAATCCTGAAAATCCGATCTATTGCGCGATATCAGAAGTTGCAGGGATAAGAATGTCAGAACCTGCACTCAGATATGGTAGGCAGTATTTCAGACCAGTTTCAGAAAATGGCACAGATTTTTATTATCCATCCTCAGGAAAAAGCATACTGGCTTATTCACGGATACTTGATACAATTGAGATTCTCACTGTCATGAACCTTGATTCAGAATCAGGGGAAAATTGCATAATCATAGATAGCAATCTTCACAGAAAAGGCCAGAAAATGACTAATTTGCTTTGTCCCGGACAGCAATTCATAATTGAACAGTCAGGTGAAACAATGTTTGTAAAAGTAGAGCTTGATGCTTATTCCATGCTTGTTCTAAAATAAGGCAGAAATCGTAGGACAAATACAGTTTAAATTATAAATCAGCAAGCTTTACCAGTTTTATTTATGAAAACATACAAGTAGTTTCAATCAGCTTTTAGTAAGCGGGGAATATATTGGGTCAATATAAATCTGGGAGTTTAACGCTGACAGGCGCAGTTTCACTTGGAACAGGCGTTATGATAGGCGCAGGTATATTTGCACTTCTGGGACAGGTTGCTGAACTTGCAGGGCAATGTTTTCCCGCAGCATTTGTAATTGGTGCGGTTGTTGCAGCATTTAGCTCGTATGCTTACATTAAAACATCAAATGCTTATCATTCCGCCGGAGGGATTGCAATGTATTTGAAAAAAGCCTATGGTAAAACCGTGATTACAGGCTTTAGTGCGCTACTCATGGCATTTTCCATGGTTATCAACGAAAGTCTTGTTGCACGTACTTTTGGTACATATACGTTACAGTTGTTTGATATTCAGCAAGGAAGTTTTTTAATTCCTGTTTTAGGTGTCATTCTATTGGTTTTTGCATTTATTGTTAACATTTCAGGCAATGATGTCATTGAAAAAATATCATTTAGCATGGCTTTAATCAAAATAGGGGGAATTGCTGTTTTTGGAATAGTCGGTCTGTGGATTGCAGATTTTTCCTTTTCACAAACGTCAGCAGATGTGTCGGCCTTTTCTCCAATGGGATTTCTGGCAGCAATTGCACTTTCCGTTCTTGCTTATAAAGGGTTTACGACCATTACCAACAGTGGTTCTGAAGTAGAGGAACCGCATAAAAATGTGGGAAGGGCAATAATTATATCTCTTTTAATATGCACAATACTTTATCTTTTAGTTTCACTTGCGGTTTCAGGAAGCCTTAGTATTGCTGAAATATCACAGGCAAGAGATTTTGCACTTGCAGAAGCAGCAAGACCTGTCTTTGGCAGCTTTGGCCTGTGGTTTACCGTGTTATTAGCCATAATTGCTACTGTTTCCGGTATTATTGCCAGTGTTTTTGCAGTCTCAAGGATGCTTGCAATGCTAACAGAAATGGAACTTGTTCCACACAGTCATTTTGGTATGCCGGGGACCGTCCAGCAACATACTCTGGTCTATACAATAGTGATTGCTATTATTCTGACAATATTCCTTGATCTTAGTCGTATAGCCTCTCTGGGAGCTATTTTCTATCTTGTAATGGACATAATTCTGCAATGGGGTATTTTGCGTAATTTGCGTAAGGATGTTAAAGCAAATTCCCTGATAATAAGTATAGCAATATTCCTTGATTCCATTGTACTATGTTCACTGGTTCTGTTCAAGGCATCATCTGATAGTATGCTAATTGCACTCGCATTCACAATAATGATTTTTCTGTATATAGCTGAAAAATGGTTCCTTAAGTCAAATGGTACATCTGAATCAAATTAGGACGAGTTTTGTGATAAAAAAGAAGTATAAGAACAAGCTGACTTTCAAAAAGTCACATTTACATTTTTCCCATCATCCACCTCTTAAGCGTGGGAATTAATCTCATATTCATTTCTTTTGCATCTTTTTCAGACATCTTTTCCATTTCAGTCATCATGTGTGTGCATTTGTTGATCATGTCATCCATGCACATATCAGGCTCAGTGAAATCTCCTTTCTGATAACAATGGGTACAATAGGTATTATTCATAGAACCATCTTCATTGGTTCCAAAGTCCATATGTTCTTTCATTGGCATTCCGCAGCTCTGGCACAAATTCATGTTTTCCATGTCCATCATATCCATATTTTCCATATCTTCCATGTCCATGGATTTCATATCCATTGAGTTCATTTTTGTTGAATTCATATCCACAATTACTCCTCACACTGGTTTATTTAACTCTTCTTTATTTGTATTTTTATCTGGTAAATATGTAATGGTGTTTATATGCAAATATGTAAATATTGCACAAAAAAGAAATAGTCTTGAAAAAATGATTGAAAAGTATCAGGAATAAAAAAAGATGATTGAATTTGTACTTTAATTTTTATACAATTTCATAAAGCTGCATTTTTGTGATTTTGTATCAAATATATTGATTTTAGTTTTCAAAATCATTCGGTAATTAAAGAAAGCAATGTTCCCTCATGTTTCAGACACCAGTTGAATTTCCATCATTTGGAACATATACAATGGTACCATCCGGCAACCTGTAAGCAGAACCAAGGTATTCTCCGGTTCCAGTTCCTTTGTTCTCGCTCATATCAAGCACCTGGACTGGTTCACCTGCTTCTTTAATTATCATTTCCATGTTCTTTTCCCCTGGATTTTTAACAATGGTTATGTTTTCTGTAGGACTCAAAAGTTCCGGAAGCTGATAGGACATCACAAGCGCCACCAGAAGTGCAACAGAAAATACCATTGCAATGTCAAAAAGATTTGCAACACCTGTGAGAGGATTTTGTTCCTCATCCTCATAGATCTGCTTTCTGCGATCATTTCTGCTGCGTCTCACTCTTTAGCCTCCAGGGTGTCAAGAATGTAATCAATATCTGCCATATCCTGCCAATACCATCTTTTCCTGATCTGTGTGAGCACATATCCGATACTGCCTGCAAAAAGTCCGATAACAGTTGTTGCGAATGCTATCATCAGGTTGTTGGCCAGTTCCTCGATGTTTCCCTGTGAAAGGCCTATAAGTGCCGGTCCAAGCGGAATCAGGGTTCCCATGAGTCCTACCATTGGTGATATCGTTGCAACAATTCTGGTCTGTTCCAGTCTTTTTGCCATCTTTATTTCGTATTCCTGGACTATCCACTCAAGTGACAGGAGATTTCCTTTTTCTATATGATAAGCAGCACTTAATGCAAAGCTTTTCACAAGGAAATTTTGTTTGATGAGTCTGAGAGAACTTGCAGCTTTTTCGTAATCTTTACTAAGCATATGTTTACGAGTACTGCTGCAGCAGAGTTCAAGTTTTTCTGTATCGCGTTTTCGTTTCAGCAATTCTGAAACAAACTCTCCAATGAGTATCAGTGAATAAACAGCAAGCAGTATCAGTGTTATTATCACCGGGTACAAAAGTGTTGAAGAGAATATGTAGAGTATATCGAAGATGTAGGAAGTGATGTCCATTTTGATGCCTTCTTTAAATCCTGTTTTAGAGCCTAGCGTTATCAGACTATATAAATACCCAATTACTTAAGTTTCTCTGTCTGTATAAAAAATGATTAATATTTACTAAAAAGGGTATGCAATTTGATTATACAGTTTTCGAATAACAGGATCCTTAAAAAATATGAAATCCAGTGAGTAAAAATTATATAAATATGAAAAAGGGAGTACCTGCAAAAAGCAGGTACAAATTTAACCTGACTTCAAGTTTAAGTTCTTTGCTTATTTGTTTTCTTTCCTGCGTATTAGCATTGCAACAGCAATGAATGCCATTACAGATACAAGAATTCCAGGTCCTGGAATGGAACTCTTTTCAACATCAAAACTTGCTGTAGAACTGCCAACCTGAACTTCATAGGTTCCAGCTTCCTCTTCAGAGACTATGAATGTCAAAGAAGTTGATTCTCCTGCATCAAGTGAGACACTCTGTGAATCTACAGTTGTTCCATTGATCATAAGCTCAACATTCTTGTCACCTGTTGCTGTTCCTGTGTTTGTTACATCCACAGTTACAGTGACATCTTCACCTGTCTTCACAAGTATCGGGCTTACCTGAAGATTTGAGTATGTGAACTTTGCTTCCAGGGCAAGAACCTCAAGATTCAGTTCTGCATCAAGATAACTGGAGGCTGAAGTTTCAAGTTTGTGCATTCCTGCTTCCTTCACTGTGTAGCTAAGAGTACCGTCTGCACCAGTGCTTCCAATGAGATTGTTATCATAGTAGAGCTGTACATCCTCAATGGCGTCACCGCCAATTGCAGTCATAACTGTTATTGTGATGCTGTCTTCTTCTACAACACTCTCAGGTGAAACTTCAATGATTAGCTTCCTTGTAGCGTCATCCGAAGAGATTACCTCAACTTTTTCACTGGCGGAAACATATCCGTCCTTTTCAGCAGTAACTGTAAAGGTACCTGCAGTTCCAGGAGTGTAAGAAATTGTTCCGTCAGTTCCTGTGGTTCCAGCTTCATCGTCACCAAACATTACGGTAGCACCACTTACTGCAGCACCTCTGGATGTAACTTCTATCTCTATTTCTTCATCTTCTTCTATCACAGATTCGATTTCAATGGAAAGAGATTCTGTTGGTTCAGTGGAAACTTCCACGAAAGGATAGTAGCGTACATCACCTGAATCTGCTACGTTGAATGCGATATCTCCCATGATATCGATGATGTTTCCTCTTGAGAGTGTAATCGAATCTTCGTTCTTCAGGACAATCTCATCTGATGAGAAACTTGTAACTTCCATCTCACCGAATTTCTCGTTATCTTCTACTTCTACAAGGTCTTCTGATATCTGGAAGATACCTTCAATAAATACCGCATTTGTTTCGGTACCCTGGAATATCTCATCAAAGTGAATAACAATGATTGGTACATCATCTACAGAACCAATGTCTTTCTCATAGACGTAATCATCATCAGAAGATACGATTCCGGTGTCAACTTCATCTCCGTCCTGCAGGAGATTTATCATTACACTATCACCATTGGTATCAACTTCCACAACAGCAAGCTCATATCCTTCTTCCAGTATCAATGAAGAACCGGAATAAAGTGAGGTCTGACTGTCATCGTCAATGAGTACTTTTGAGAGCTTACCATCGGAAAGCAGGCTTACATCATCGGTAAACTCATTGTCAGGATATCCGGCAAAATATTTCTCTGCCATGAAACCGACAACCTGGAAGTCTCCCCAGTCGTCATGCTCAAAACTTACGTCAAGTGGTACACTCCTGTAAACAAGGTCACCATCATCTATTGTCCTTCCACCAAGGTCTTTGATCTCAAGGGATTCGGTTCCAACGCCTTCATCAATGTTGTAGTAGAAACCTTCAAAGTTCAGTGGAGTCCAGGTAAGTTCTTCATCCTCTGCCACTGTACCCCTGAGTTCGTAGGTTCCCGGGTCGGACATATCAAGTACAGGTCCAAATCTCAGGGTATTGTCGTCTGCAACAATGAATTTCAGTTTACCCATTATGGTGACTGTGTCCCCTCTTCCTAGTGAAATACCATCAGAGTTCTCCATCGTTATCTCGTCAGAACTTAAGGTCTGGACTTCCATCTTTCCAAAAGAATCTCCTGATTCGATTTCCACATAGTCTTCAGATATCTGGAAAACTCCCTCAACAAACACTGCGTTTGTTTCGGTACCCTGGAAAATGTTGTTAAAGTGTACTGCAATTATTGGAACTTCATCATCAGTGCCAATTTCCTTCTCATATACATAATCGTCATCTGCAGATACAATACTTGTATCAATTTCGTCTCCGTCCTGTGAGAGTGTTACCATGACACTGTCACCATTAAGATCGACTTCAACAACTTCAAGCTCATATCCTTCTTCAAGTATGAGTGAGGATCCTGAATAAAGTGAAACTTCATCATCATCGTCAAGCAGTACCTTTGCCAGAATTCCGTCTGATATAAGGCTGACACTGTCATCTGCAAATTCAGTGTCATCGGTGTAGCCTGCAAAGTATCTCTCTGCCATAAATCCGATAACCTGGTATGAACCCCAGTCATCCTGTTCAAATTCAGTGTCAATAGGGGTTGTTGCATATTCAAGGTCACCATCTCCAATGCTTCTGTCACTATCGCTGTCAAGTGTGATGGTGAGTGTTTCTGACCCGACACCTGAGTCAAGGTCATAGTAGAATCCTGAATAAGTTAGTGCTGTCCATGTATATTCAAGGGAGAGATTTTCATCTGCATCCCATATTCTGTTTCCTGTGCTGTTATTTGCTGCCACTGCAGTGCTTGTTAATAAAACCACTGCAACCAGCAATAACATAGGCTTAAAAGCCAAGCTCTTTACTGATTTATTTTCCATTTTCATCATATAATTCCCCCTAATTCTGTTTTTTAATAAGGTATATAATTTATTGAGTTTTACCTATATCAAATTACTCCGTAACATTTATCAATTTATTACTGCGGCATTAAATACAAAACTATATATAAATATATAGGACTATGTAATATGTCTACGAAAAAAGATAGCCTGAGGATTCCTGTACCTCAGGTGATAAAAGAGTCTGTTTATTGAGACTATTTTAATTTTAAAGACCATGAATTTCCATTCTTGGCCATGCAAATCTTGTCTTCTCTTGAAAGCCAGCCAATAGCCATAAATGTCATTTGCTGGTCATATCCATTTTCCTTGAGGTGGCTTTTCAGGTTTGCCATATTGGATTCTCCGTTCTCCAGCAGCTTGTAAACACAACCTGCTGCCTCACCTATACTTAAACACATTTCGTCCATGATATCACTTCATTATATTTTGCTATAAACGTCAACCGTGTTTCTTGCAATAGTATCCCAGCTGAATTTAGTTTTCACAAGTTTCTTTCCGTTTGAACCCATGCTGGGTGTTCGTGAATCCAGGCCATCAAGGGCGTAATTAATTCCCCATGCAATTGAGTCGGGGTTCCTGTAACTCAGGACTCCATTCTGGAAATTATCAACTATTTTTACTGCATCGGTTGCAACAACTGCTTTTGTTGCATCCCAGGATTCAAGAACCACAATTCCGAAAGGTTCGTTTCTGCTTGGGACACATGTCATGTCACATGCATTAGTCCAGTCTTTGAGAACATCATCCGGTGAATAGCCCAGGAAATGGCATGAATTACCTATGTTCAGATCGTTTGCAAGATCCTGACAATATGGTCTCATTTCCCCTTCTCCAATGAATACGAAGTGAGCTCCCCAGTTGTTTCCGTCAAGCACTTTTGGAATGGCTCTGACCAGCATATCCGGTCCTTTCTGGTAGTGCATCCTGCCGGTGAAAAGTATCACAGGTGCGTAAGGATGTATGCCATAATCCTTTTTTACAGAGCCGGCATCAACCTCTTTTTCCATTTTCCCGGGGGAAATGCCATTTGGAATAATTGAAATCTTGTAGTCAGGTATGCTATAAAGATCCTGAACTTCCCTTTTGAAATTATCAGAAGTAATGATTACCTGTGAGCTATCAAACCCCCCCTGCCATTCCCTGTGGGAAACATCATTGGCTGTCTGAGAGTTTACATGGGAATTTCCATTTCTTCCCCATTCAGTGCTATGATATGTCATTACATACGGTTTTCCAAGCTCATACTTAATGCGGTTTAACACATTTACAGGATGCCAGTCATGGCCGTGGATTACATCAAAATCTCCGAACTCCTTTGAAACCCGGACAAAACGCTCAAACATGGCATCACACATATTGTTCATCTGAGTCAGTATATCTCCTGATTCGTCAAAACGGCATCTCTGGTAATGAACACCATTTATTTCATCGTAGTCCCGGTACCAGGCACTGCGTGTAAAGATGTGCACTTCATGTCCTAATTTAGCAAGCTGCTCTGATAACTCTGTCACATGGGGTGCCAGGCCTCCGACTTTTGCCGAATGGAGACTCTCCCATGAGAACATAGCAATTCTCATTGTTTCCATAATTCCCACACACTTTTTGTAATAAAACCCAAAATTACGTATTAAAATGAATTTAAACTCTCTTAAACATTGCGTATGGAAGTCAATACACAATATATTTAGTTCTATATAGACTCAACATAACAACGTATGATTTCAGCCACACTCCAGGCCTGTGAAACACATCCATTGGGTTTATGAGGCCAGTTACCATCAAACACCTCAGATATTCCACCAATACAGGCCTCATACTGGTGTTCCTCAATATCTCTGAGCAAATCCCGAAGTTTATCCTTAGTCTCAGTCCTGTCTTTGTAGACTCTTGCATATGCTGTAATATAAGGTCCAAGTAACCACGGCCAGACAGTTCCATTATGGTAAGCTGCATCCCTCTCTTCAGTAGTTCCCCGGTAAAAACCAGTATACCTGCTGTCAGCAGGTGACAGTGTCCTCAGTCCAAAAGGAGTAAGAAGTTCTTCAGTAACTATATCCATAATTCCCTTTTCAAGTTCATACGGGAGCATAGTATGTGTAAGGGAAACAGCAAAAACCTGATTTGGTCTTATGGAAGCATCTTTCCAGTTCTCACCATGACCTGAAATGCAGTCATAAAGACAGTTTTTTTCAATATTATGGAATTTCTCCCTGAAACTTTCAGCCGTGATTCCAGCAGTTGTTCTAAGACCTGATACATCCCTGCCAAGTTTCTCTCCCATTTCTGCAGCATAGACAAGTGCGTTATACCAGAGTGCATTAATCTCGCAGGCCTTCCCTTTTCTTGGAGTAACTTCCCAGTTGCCGATTTTTGCATCCATCCATGTGAGCTGGCCTGAATGTTCTATCAGTCCGTCATCATCCATCCTGATTTCATAGTCTGTACCCTTGCGGTAATTATCAATAATCTCCATTATAGTCGGCCAGATTTTCCCGATAAATTCAAGATCCCCGGTATAATCCAGATATTTTCCAGCAGCATGAACAAACCACAAAGAAGCATCTACGGTGTTGTAAACAGGTGAATCGGCAGGATTTTCAGGGAAAAGATTAGGTATAAGCCCGCGTCTGCAATTGGACGAAAAAGTGGAGAGTATAGACTTTGCATCATCAAAGCGTCCGGTTACAAGTGTCAGGCCGGGCAATGATATCATGGTATCTCTTCCCCAGTCGCCGAACCAGTGATAACCTGCAATAATGGATCTTGCACCTGTGCTTTTCCTGTTAACAATAAAAGAGTCGCCTGCAATCAGCAGTTTTTGCAAAAAGCTGTCGTTCTCACCTTTATTTGCAATGTCCCGAATCCTTTTTTCTTCCTTGCTTATCAATTCCTCAATTGTCTGCAGGTCTGTTTTTTTCAGGCTTTCTGCGGATTCTGTACTTGCAATCACAAAACATGAGCAATGTTTCTCATTAATTTCGAGTTCAAAATAACCGGGATTAAAATTATCTTCGTGGTAAGGATATCCCCTTGAAATCTCAACTCCATATTCAAAATCATAATACCAGTGTTCATCTGCCTGGTATCGCAAATCTGATACAAGGCCAAATTGCAGATTCGAAGCCTTAATTAATGTATTGTTTTTTTTAGATTCCTGAGTAAAGAAGATATCAGAAGCCCTGGTGAGATTATGTATTGACCTGCTGTTAACCAGGGGAAGTATTTTAAAAAAAGCCTGCTTTTTTTTAGGATTTTCAATATCATATTTCACAATTGTAGTATTCTCACCATTTAGCATCAGAATACGTTTTCTGATTGTCAGTCCGCCGGCATTGTAAAGAAAATCCGGCATAGTTTTCACACTAAAGCTTTTCAGGTACTCATTCCCATTCGGATAAATTGTGCCAGGATACCTGTGAACAGCTAGTTTGTGAACACCATCTTCAGTATATAATTCTTCATCAAGGGATGATAGCAGAACAACTCTCTCTACCGGTGGATTCATGGAAGCGACCAGTAGTCCGTGGTACTTTCGTGTATTTGTCCCTATCACAGTGGAAGAAGCATATCCACCAAGGCCGTTGGTAATTAGCCATTCCTTTGCTGTTCCCTCATGATAATCTGAAAACATCATGTGTAAGTCCGGTATTATCTATCTCTTTTGAGCTATTGAGTTTCTTTTCTATTTTATCAAGCAGGAGAATATTATCAAGCATAAGTGCGCAGCTCCAGCAAAGTGGGATTGCCCACGCCGGACGACCAGAGTACTTGTTGACCTGTTCCGGCAGCATTCCGGCACTTGTTGTTCCTTTAAGGGACCATTGGATATACTTGAGCGCACCATGAGTGTATTTCCGGTGTTCTTTGTTCTCGACTTCTCCTGAGTCGGGATCAATAATATATGCCATTTCAAGCATTGCTTTTGAAAGCCAGAGGGTTGTAACTATCCAGGGATTTCCTTCAATGTAATTGTCATTAACATATCTCTTGATGCCAAAATGATCGCTAACGGGAACTCGGAGGTACTTCTCTATGTTCTCCATGATGGATTCTATCATTTTCTTCTCCTGCGGAATTTCAGGTGAGAGCATTCCGAAAGGAACAAAAGTACCTATTATACTTGCATCGATTGCAGTATCAAGCTGTCCGTTGGTAATTCCTCTGGCAAAGTAACCTTCATCAAGCCAGAATCTTTCAATTGTAGTTTTCTTGATGAATTCAGCTCTTTCTGTCCACCTTTCCGCAAGACCGTTTTCATTATAATCCATTGCCATGTTGGCAGCGCTAAGAAGTCCTGCATAAATTGCAGCATTAGTATAGGTAAAAATACCTGAATGTGATTCCCAGAGGCAAATGCATGGGTCATGAACTCCGTCAGCAGTTCTTCTCATAAGGTATTCAGCAGCATTTAACACGGTAGCCCATACACTGTCCAGAAACTCTTCTTTTATGGGATGATGGAGTGTGCGGTAGTATCTGTCCATTGCAAATATGGTGCTGCCTGTCTCGTCTATTTGAGTTGAAAAACTGAAATTTCCCCATGAAGGTGCTTTATTTCCGTCCAGCCAGTAACGCTGGAACCATGAGCCATCATGCATCTGTGTTGCTTTACACCATTTGAAAAAGCGAGAGCAGTATTCAGGATACCCTGATTCCAGCAGGGAAGTGACAATTTCCGCACTGTCCCTGTTCCAGCAGTAACCATAACCTCCGCTCATTTCGAATTCATGATCGAATTCCGGGGACGCTACAAAAGATCCCCTGTCAGGGTCATTGAGAATGCTCAATGTAAGCAATGAACGGTTAAATGCCATTTGAAGGTCCTGCTTGAATTTATCAAAACCGAGATAATCTGGAAGTTCAAGAAATACTTTTTTTGAAACCCATTTGACCCATTGTTCCTGGGTTTCATTATAGATGTCTGCAAAATTCTCTTTTTGCACCTGTCTCATTTTTCTGTATAAAGTTGGTCTTCTTGATGCTCCACCAATGAAAACTGTAAACTCAGCAGTTTTTCCAGGTTCAATATTCAGATCCCAGCCGACAGCACAATTAAGGTTGCCTATGTCTTCGTTGTTCCTCTGGAGTTCTCCATCTTCCATGTCATACTTTGCATTTGTCCACCATATTGTGTCCATGGCTTTTCCAATCTGCCATTCCTTAAACAAAGGTTCTGAACTGATTCCTACATAATGACTTTTCCAGTATTGGGCCAGGATTCCGGAATCATAATCACAGAATGAAGAGTTCTTCTTTTTCATTTCCCCGACCTGGAGATTAGAGTAGTAGAAGAATTTGCCATGTAACCCTCTCTGGGAAGTGATTTTATATTTCCTGACAAGAACCGATAATCGGGGATGAACAAAATCAGTTATATCCATTTGCAGCCCGTTTGAATTTTTCATTTCAGTGGTCACAATATTGGTGTTCTCTATGTATTTCTGCTCGGAGGCCCATTCCCGGGAATTGGACCATAGTAATTGATTTCCGTCATGAATACACGCCTGTGACTCTTCCACATGTTGGGCAAAATCTTTTCCCGGATAATAAAAACCAAATATCTCTCCTTTTTTACCAATGGTGACCAGCAGTTTTTCATTCCCGAGGATTGCGTTAGGTTGTCGTATCAATGTGACTCTCCCCTAAGTACGTGCTCTATTTTAACACCCGCCGGAGCAGGAGATATTACATGCTCGCAGATTTCATCGCCCATGCTCTTGCATCTGGATTCCCTGACCTGTACTGTTTTTTTCAGGCATTCTGATATGTATCCCGCAAGGAATGAACTGATATATATGCATGAAGGGACATCACTGTCCCCGAATTCATCTGCAAGGAAAGAATCTGTCATCCTCACAGTTCCGGTAAGTTCGGAAATATTGATTTCATGGTCAATTTTTCCCCAGCCTGCAGCCATGAATAATTCTCCCAGAAGGTCAAGGAAGTTGTCATCATTCATCTCTGTCATCTCCTGCATGTATCTGGCAGCTCCGGAACCGTTTCGAATTCCTATCATGGTAAGCAGTCCCTCAGATTGGGGTACCTGTTCATTCATGATGTTGATAATGTCAACAAAAGTTTTTGCCCTGATAATGACTGCTCTTTTACTCAGCAACTGCAGGGGAAAATCCACTGACTGGATGGCTCTGTTCTTTGAATAGCCCCATTTGACCGAGAGCACTACATCCATATTTTCAAGTTCTTGTGCAATACTGTCTATATCTCTTCCTTTTTCAGCCTCAGTGAACATAACATACTTGCCCTTTGTTGGGTCTTCCGAACTATCAAGGTAGGCAAATCTAATATCAAGTTCTTTCTCAGCAAAAAAAGAAGTTATATCCGCTTCAGAATGCAATGTGTTCTCATAGGCAATTTTGAACCAGACTACGTCCGCTTTCTCATTCACTCTCGAGAACATGTAAAGATCTCTTACCATACATAAACTCCAGAGAATTATATGACATTACACAATATATTATTATGCTGGTGAGTTAAGGGTTTTGAATACCAGGGATTTGAAATCATTAAGTGCTGCCATAAAGTTCACCGCCGCATCGTATGGCGAGTTGTGAATACTGAAATATGAATGCACATCGCCGTCACCAAGCCATTTTGTACTCATGTAGTAATAATGGTCGGATGTAAGCATATGTTTCCATATCCTGAGCAGTTCCGGGTCATTTGTTTTCCTGACATAAGGTTCAAGTAATTTCATTTCCTCAAAACAGCGGCGTTGCATATCATTACCAAGCCAGGCACTGGTATCTCTTTCAATATCAGCCCATGATACCGTGGAAAAGTCTCCTACATCTATCTCTCCCACAGGTTTGTACGCGTCAATGGTTTCTGAAGGTGTGAGGAATCGCATGCCTCTGTCCCTGACTTCACCAGGAAGTGCCCTGAGGAATTCAAATATTCCGGTATCTTCCCACTGGTGTTCACCGAATGTTTCGTAATCCATGAAAATGTTGAGTGTTTCTCCATGGTTCCGGGAAGCCCAGTCTGCCCATTTACTTGCTGTTAAAGGATATTCTTCCCACCACTGTGATGAGAAACGATAACCAATATCGTCACTGAGTTTATAGTTACGCATGAGAATTGCAATATCTGAATGCTTTGCCCTGTAGACATGGTCAGGTGACCTTCCGTGGAGTATGGTTTCAATACCTTCTGTCAGAATGGCATCGTATCCGAGTTTTTCAGCAAAGTGTGCAACACTGTTGTTATAAAGCATCTCGGTATTCCTGAATACCCGTGGTGTCACTCCAAGAAGATCTGATATGAGGTCACGGTGCTCTTTAACCTCATCCATGAATTCATCCTTGGATTCAAAAAGTGATGCAAGGGAATGGTA
This sequence comes from Methanolobus tindarius DSM 2278, assembly GCF_000504205.1. Lineage (NCBI taxonomy): Archaea > Methanobacteriati > Methanobacteriota > Methanomicrobia > Methanosarcinales > Methanosarcinaceae > Methanolobus > Methanolobus tindarius. Next base: position 2,634,653 of record NZ_AZAJ01000001.1, read on the forward strand.
ACATGTCTCGTCAAGAAAATCAATGCAGCCTGTATCAGCAAGATCCCTGAATGTATCAAGTACGTCTTCTCCCCATTCCATGCATTGTTCCAGAAGGGTTCCGGTGACTGACATACTTGCCCTGAAATATCCGTCAGTGTTGTCAACAAGTTCCAGCAGTGTCCTGTTTGCAGGAATATAACATTTTCCTGCGACCTTGTGAAAAATTTCTTTGTTGACAGTCTCATCAAAATATCGCTCAAATCCCTGCTTGTGATCAGGCCAGAACCACCTCAGCCTGTATGGCTGGTGAACTTCAAAGAAAGGGCATATGGAGTTCATTTTGCAGCCTCCTTTTTCCCGGCTGATTCATTCTGTGCAGCTTCAGTTGCTTCTGTTATAATTATTGCCCGCTCGATATCGGAAAGTATGGACAGGTCATTCACTGCACGTTCATACCCAAGCCTTCTCTCCTCGGAATTCATTTCCAGGAATATCTCGCTTTGCTGCAGGTATCTGTAAATCTTTGTAAGCTTCTCTCGTTTGTAATCGTCATCCAGTTTTTCCAGCATCTCGCCTATATCTACCAGTTCATGCATGAAGAGATGCTGTGCATGATTTCCAAGCAGGTTATGCATTCCATAGCGTGCCGTCATTTTTGACTCAAGTGATGGAAGCTCCTGTTTTTTGAAAAGCTCCACAGCTTCCTCAGCCAATAACATTTTCACGCCATGTTTTTTCAGGCAAAGAGGCAGCTCATGCAGGAAATCGAGTATTCCTTCATTGTTCTGGAGATGAGTGTTGATTGCATCGTATTTAATGTAAAGAGTAATAACTTCGCCTTTCATACTTGCAATCCATGATGCAAATTTATCAGCTATCAACGGGTATCCCGGCCATGCCCTGTCTGAGAATTTGATTTCAAGATCCTCACTGAGGTTTATGTGTCTTAAAAGTGTAGGAACTTCATTATCGTAGACATGCATGGGGTCATATCCATTCATTATGTTGTGTGAACCTTCGGAAATAAAACACTTAAATCCCATTTCTTTAAGTGTTTTCATTATCTTTTTATCAAACAAAAGTTCGGTATTAACAAAGGTTTCAGGCTCGTTCCCAAAAACATCCCTGATAGTTTTCACATCCATTTCAACCTGCTTTTTGAATTCGTCAAGAGTTGGGAACAGGCATGATATGGAGTGATAATAAGGTGAAGCTGCAAATGAGACATTTTTGCTCCCAAGTTTTTTGAATCCATCTATTATCTCAGGCTTCAACTTGCATTGCTCAAGAAAAACACCAGAAACATCAAGGGTGTATTTGCCCCCGTTATCTATGGATTTGGACAGTGCTTCATTCAGTGTTTCAATATTTGAAGCAAATTTTGTGAAGTTATGAAACGCTTTTTCCATATCAAAGTATTTTTCGATATGTACATCTCCATAGCCTTCTTTTGGCCAGTACCAGCGAAGAGGTAATGGCAGATGTACCTCAAAACAAATACATACTGCTTTCATGCTTCATCAATCTCCATTCCTGAGTCATTATATGTGTTTTTTTGAACACAGCTGCTATTCATCTTTCTGGTCTCCAGTTCACTGGCAAACCATACAGTTCTCTGTGGGAATGCGATTTCTATGCCATTATCCTCAAGTGTCTTCTTGATAACCCAGAGAAGTTTCATTTTCATATCATACCAGTGAGTTGCAGGTGCCCATATCCTGACAATTATGTTGACTGCATTGTCTCCAAGTGTGTCAACAAAGACACTTGGCCCGGGATTTACCAATGCGAATGGTTCCATTTCAATAATATCCTTGATGATTTTTATGGCTTCATCGGCATCATCACTATACCTGATTCCAACTATGTATTCAAATCTCCTTGTAAGGTTTGCAACATAGTTTGTTATGCTGGTGGTGAAAACCGTTTCATTTGGAAGGCGAATATAAAGCCCGTCATAGGTACGTATTATAGTAGAGATTATTTTTATGTCTTCAACATAACCCAGCTTGTTGTCTATATTTACCTGGTCACCTATTTTGATAGGTCTTTCTATCATAAGGAAGACACCGGAAATAAAATTCCCAACGATACTCTGGCTGGCAAAACCAATAACGATACCAACTACTCCTCCTGCAACAAGAAGACCTGATGTATCAATATTCAGTAGTGGGAAAATTACCCCTACAATGGAAAGGACTATGGCTCCGTAATAGATGGATTTGATAAGAATATTAAGATGTTCCTTGTCCATCTTGTCTTTAAGTGACCTCTGCAGGTATATTGTTATACCCTTTGCTATGACTATGGTAAAGAATAGAATAACTATTACAGTTACTACCTGCAGCACTGGATCTGAAAGTACCGGCATATATGAAGATACAGTATCTACAGCGCTGCTATTATTCATTAATACCAAACTCCATAATTCCCTTTGTGCTTGTCATTGCAAGTTTGCGTGCAGTGTAAAGTTCCATGGAACGCTTGAATCTTGAAGTTGTAGGCTGTGTGCTGAAATCCGTTTCAGCAAGCAGTTTGTTTATTATTTTCATACTGGCTTTCATGCCAAGTCTTTTGTCTCCGTAATAGAGTTTCATACCATAGGCATTGAATACTGCTTTTGAAATTTCGATATGGTAACTTGAATCATTGAGCACATCAAGTTCAATAAATCCTTCATAGAGTATGTCAGTCTCAGGTTCCTCTGTAAAAACATCACTTTCCCAGTGCCTGCATATTATTCCGTTTGTGTGACTTCCGTAAAGTGTGTATTTTATTTTTGTGAATGTTAAGATATCAATGACTTCATAGTTCCCGGGCTTATCAGCTACAAAAACCCCGATTTCAACGGGAAATTTCAGATAGATCTTTTTTCTGTCACCCGCACGAATAATTGCCGGTTTTTTAAAATCAATAAGAAGAGATGATGTTATCTTTTCAGGAAGGTTTACTGGTTCAATAGGATTTATGAGGATATCTGTGTAATTATTGAGGAGGAGCAATTCCTTTTCAACATTTCCATCAAGGATATGTTTGTAGATAAGCTCATCTCCCTGCTTCTCAACTATTATCTCAGTACCTTCGACTTCTCTTGTGAATGGTGGGTGATATAACTCAAACATCTTGGATCTTTACTCGTTTTATTACTCTTTTAATCAAAGCCAGTTCTTCCTGCGGAAATATGCATACATGGAAATGAATATTAATATATTGATAACCCACACAGCCGGATATCCCCATTTCCATCCCAGTTCAGGCATGTAGCTGAAATTCATTCCGTACATTCCGGCAAGGAATGTAAGAGGGATAAATATGGTTGCAATGATGGTGAGTGTTTTCATTACCTCGTTCATTTTGTTGCTGACGCTGGATAAATAAACATCCAGAATTCCTGAAAGTATGTCCCTGTATGTTTCAATGGCGTCTGCAACCTGTATTGTGTGGTCATAAACATCCTTGAGGAATACGAATGTCGAATCTTTTATGAGATCTGATTCTGATCGGTCCAGTCCGTTGATAACTTCCCTGAGGGGCCAGACTGATTTGCGCAGGTATATCATTTCCTTTTTCAGGTTGTGTATATTCTGAAGGGTTTCCGGTTCAGGATTATCAACCAGTTCTTCCTCCAGATCCTCAATAATCTCCCCGAATTTTTCAATGATAATAAAGTAATTGTCAACAATGGAGTCAAGCAGTGCATACGCAAGATAATCGGATCCCATCTGCCTTATTCTGCCTTTTGAATTTCGTATTCTCTCCCTGACAAAGTTAAAAGTATCTCCTTCAAGTTCCTGGAACGACAGGACGAAATTCTCTCCCAGAATTATACTTACCTGCTCTTCTTTAACATCAGTTTCTTCACCATCTCCAATCCAGAGCATTTTCAGGACAATATAAATGTAGGAATCGTAATCCTCCATTTTCGGACGCTGAGTTGTGTGTACAATATCTTCCATTACAAGAGGGTGGAGTCCGAAATGTTGTCCCAGTTTTTCAATTATGTCAACCTGATGGATTCCGTCTATATTTATCCACGTAACAGTAGGATGATCTTTAAATGGGAAACATTCTTCGACATTTCCAACTACACGCTCCTGGTAGTTCTCTTTATCATAGTCGATGATGCTTATTCTGGGCTTCTCGGTTCTTTCCTCTCCGATATGTATCAAAGAACCCGGTGCAAGTCCCGCCTTTTTTGAAGTCTTGTAAAACAATTTCTTCATGTTTCCACCCCACACAAATTCATTACCGTTTTACTTTATGTATGTGTTACAATTGTTCATTGTACACATCTACTGTAGATTCTGCTATGTTATCCCAGTTGTACCTTGTTCCGATGAGTTTCTGCCCTTCTTTTCCAAGTTCATCGTCTGCATAATTATTGAATACGTGATTTATTCCCCATGCAATTGATTCCGGATTCTGGTAAACTATAACTCCGTCCCTGAAATTATCAATAAGGGATATAGCATCAGTTGCAACTATATTTTTTCCCGCATCCCATGCCTCAAGAAGGATTATTCCAAAAGGCTCATTGCGGCTTGGTACGCATACCAGGTTACAGGCGTTCATCCACTTTTTCTTCACGGATTCATCAACATAACCAAGGAACCGGCAACTGTCCATAACGTTCAATTCATGCGCAAGTCTTTCGCATTCCGGTCGCATTTCACCTTCACCAATTATAACAAATTTCGCGTCCCATCTGTTTGCCAGCACCGCAGGGATAGTCTGAACGAAAAGATCCGGACCTTTCTGGCAATTCATCCTTCCAACAAAAAGGACAACAGGTGCGTACGGATGTATTCCATATTCTTCCTTTAGTTTTCCAGGGTCTACATCCATCTTTATTTTCTCACCCTGTATCCCATTGGGTATTATGGCAATTTTATAGTCCGGAATCTGGTAAAGGTACTGGATTTCTTCTTTTAGCTTTGTAGACGTAGCTATCACTTTTGCAGATTCATAGCCGCCTCTCCATTCCCGGTGGCTGATTTCCATGGCTTCCCACCAATTGCCATGTTTGTTACCGTTCCTGCCCCATTCGGTACTATGGTATGTCATAATAAACGGAATTCCTGATTCCTCTTTCAGTCTGCATACAAGGTTTACGGGATGCCAGTCATGTACATGTGTGAGATCAAATTTTCCAAATTTTCCGGTGGCTTCGGTAAAAGCACTGTACATTGAATCACACATACTGTCCATCTGCTGGACAATACCACCATCAAGGGCGTGGTACACCCTGTGGTAATGCACTCCCTTTATCACTTCGTAAGGCAGCATGTCCTTGTTGCGTGTAAAAATGTGAATGTCATGTCCTTGAAGTGCCAGGGCTTCTGAAAGCTCGGTAACATGGGGAGCCAGCCCTCCGACAGTTATGGAATTCAGGCTTTCCCATGAGAACATGGCTATTCTTAATTTATTTTCCATCAGATCCCTTCTTAATGCAGACTCCTTATTCCGGATTCAGCAAATGCTCTACAGCTATTTCCGGCGGGATAGTATTAATGTATATGTCCGTATTCTTTTCAAAACCCGCTGCAATTGAAGTGATTGGTGCTATCCTGACATTGAAATGATAGCTAAGATCATGCTCTATCTGGAAGAACATGTAATTGTATGCCAGCTCCGGTATTGTCCTGTCAAGCAATTTGACAGCAGTCCGTATGCAGTCTCCCAGGGACATGAGCATCTCATCAGTGAAAGCAGAGATATGATTCACATGCTTCTTTGGAAGCATCCACATTTCATACTGGTTTTTGGAACAATATGGGGCAATTAGAATAAAATCATCATTCTCATAAACCTGTCTTTCTTTTCCCTGCTCTTTCTCAATAATACGGCAATAAGGGCAACTATTCATCTCAGAAATTGCCTTTTTCTCTTTAACAAGGGATGGCGGCATAAGAGGAACTGCAATTAGCTGTGAATGAGTGTGTTCCAGGGAAGCACCTGCTTTTTTACCCCAGTTCTTAAAGAGTGATACATATTCAACACCTTCCTGTGACTGATAATGAACAACCCTGTCCCTGTATGCTTTCATAAGAAGCAGTATTTCTTCGTCAGAAAAAAGGTCTATTTTATTTTCATGGGATGGACTTTCTATTATTACTTCGTGATATCCATATCCTTTTTTAACTTCAAATCCTGAGGATTCAACTTCCGGGGCATCAGGAGATAATGCCGGATAGAGGTTTGGTATACACCTGACCTGCCAGTTTGTAACCAGTTCTTCATCGGTGTCCTTCAGTATTTCTCCGTCTTTGTAAGCAGCCTGTGCAGGAGGTGTCTTATCTTCATGGCCGCCGCAAAATACACAACTGCCTGCTTTCATATCCTCGCCACAGGCTTTCGGTGCGGATGGCCTTTTGGCTCTTCCGGTTGCTATTATGCAGTACTCATCAAGGAAATAGTGTTTACGTATTTCGGACATGTCTCACTCCATTCTTGTTCCGGTTAAAAGCTCATAATACGTCTTTATTGGTTCTTCCCAGTTCATGTCCTTTGCAAGGAGATTTGCTTCCTGGCAAAGAAGGTTGTACTTTACTTTATCATCTGTAAATGTGTCAATGAAATAATCCATTGCAAGAGCGTAATCTGCAATTGATTCCAGGTACGGGATATTGATGTTGTCAACAACGATGACTCCTCCCATTCCCATGACAAGTCTTTTTAAGGTCTTGAGAGCATCACTGAATCCGCATATCTTACTTACGATACTAGGGGTTGCTTCTTTTCCTGCTTCAAGTCCTGTAAGAAGGAAAGGTTCGTATTTTGACGGGAAAACACCGGCAATACATCCTGCCATGAGTTCATCAGATCTCATGTTAAGTCCGCCGTCATGATCAGATATCCACTGCGGATACAGGACAGCTGAGACGTGCCTGCTGCCATCTGTCAGTCTTGAACATTCCAGACCCCTGGCTTTGATCATCTGCTGGAGGCGTATTTCTTCACCCACAAGCGCTTCTTCAGGAAGGTTAATAGGGAAATTCTCCGGTGGATTTGTTTTCGGACCGTGTGCTGCTATTATGAAGCATACCACACGGTATTTATCATCTAAATGTCCTGCATCAATCTCAACCTTGACCATCCTGTCAAGCAGGACAAGTGAATCCAGCAGGTCAGGATAACCTTTGTTCTCGATCTCAATACGCGATATTGAAAAAATAGGTATTATCTTTTCAGGTGGTATTACCTTACCATTGTATACAGCGTACAACTTATCAGAAAGGAAGTTTTGGATTCTGTCCCGGCAATCTGTTTTTTTCCCCCATTCAATATCTTCTTCCTCATCATTATCAATTCCATTGCGGACAACGATAGAATCAATTCCATAGAAGAGTTTTATTTCCTTGCGTGTTGAATCCCCAACAGCAGTGACAACATCAGCAAATCCTGATAATGATTCCAGTTTGGCAAAGTTTACCGGCACGCCACTGTCCCAGGAGCTGTCATTTTCCCTGATCTTCTGTATGGATTTGTGTCCTGAAGATCTTCCCGGAAGTGTTGCATGGTATGTTGCAACGCTTTTGACACTGATTCCAAGTTTTTTAAGCCTTGCAAGTGCATAGAATACACCAAACTCATGACAATGAAGTGAAACGTGTACTTCCGGCATAAGAGATGCAGCAAATTCGGAAATTGCCTTGTCTCCATATTCTTCGGAACTGGAGTCCTTTGATGTTACAAGTTCTTTTACAAATTCAGAGATGGCATAGGATAAATTAACATAATGACTGTATTCCATGCCGTTGCCCATATTCTCATAAGCCATAGAATCCAGGCCAATCAGATCAAATGCTTCTCCTTTGATGGCATTTGCAAGGCATGTTTCTTCTCCTTTGTATTCCACACTGAAACGGCAAAAATCATTTGTCTTGAACATCAGGTGAATTATTCTCACATCATGGACAACTTCAACACCCGGAAATACTTCAATACCTTTTGTTTTCAGGTTTTCGATAGCTTCAAAGATAGGACCTTCAGGTTCCAGTTCTTCCATATAACTCATATCTGTGATACGGTTAAGCCCTTTGTTCCAGTCCGAGCCACTATGACCATAGTAAGGTCCGGCAACAATTATTGTAGGAGCCGGTTTTTCTTCAATGACTCCTTTTGATATCAGACTTGCAAGACTCTTTGCTTCGGCATCAATAACATTCCAGATGCCGCCCATCTTATTGGACTTTGGACCTGCTTCTTCTCCTGCGATAATTATACATTTGCTTTCCAGCATCATTCCCGTCTCCCTTAATTATCTTATGTTCTAAATAGAGTTTCGATTATATATGAAAATAACTGAAAATCTATGATTGTTAACTGTTCTTTTATTTTTAGAAGTTAACAATTATATATTATTATTCATACTATTATATTTATAGTATATACTGAAGCAATTCCTTGGATACTTAAATTATCTCCATAATCATCACAGTTATTCAATATCAAATTCAGATAGAATTAGATATTCTGGCAGGAAAAATGGTCATACGGAATAACAATAATACTCTCCCTGATACGCATCAGAAAAATGATGAAGGTTACAGGTCATTATTTGACAATAACCATGCAGTAATGGTGCTGTTTGATCCCGAAACTGCAAACATAGTTGACGCAAACAATGCAGCTTGCAGTTTTTACGGATGGAAGCATGATGAACTGGTTACGAAAAAAATATTCGATATAGCCATGCTACCCGAGCAGGAAATTATTTCTTCAATTGAAATGGCCGTAAACGAGGAACAAAACAGATTTGTTTCTAAAGATAAACTTGCAAATGGTGATGTTCGGGATGTAGAAATCTATGCAATACCAGTTAATATCGGAGGAAAAAACCTTTTATGTGCAATCGTCAATGATGTAACTGAGGATATTAAAGTACACGAAGAGCTGACAAGAAGCCAGATTAAATATCGTTTGCTTGCAGACACAACTTTTGAAGGCATAGTAATTCATGATAATGGAATTACACTGGATGCCAATAGTGCAGTTTCACGTGTAACAGGATATGGATTAGATGAAGTTATTGGTAAGAATATCCTGAAACTTCTGATTCATCCTGATGACCTGAATATAGTTTTTGTGAACATAGCTAATGATAATACTAAGCCTTATGAAGTCCGTTCCATAAAAAAAGACGGAACTGTTTTTCCAATTGAAATCGAAGCACACAGTATGATGCATAATGGCAAGCAGATTCGTGTGGCTGCAGTTCGTGATATTACCGAACGTAAACTCACTGAAGCAAAACTGGAAAATGAACGTATTCTGCTTAAAGGTCTTCTGGATTCCATTCCTGATATGATCTTCTTTAAAAACACCGAAGGAGAATATCTGGGATGCAATCCTGAATTTTCGAAGTTTACAGGCAAAGACAGGGAAGAAATTATCGGGCTAACTTCGTATGACATATTCAGCAAGGAAAAAGCTGATATTTTCACTAAAAATGATGAATTGGCTATCAGGGAAGGAAAAGTAAGATCCGATAAGCTGTGGGAAAAATATCCTGATGGTACAGATATTCTGCTTGATCTGATTAAAGCTCCTCTTATTGATCATTCAGGAAAGATAATCGGTATTGTTGGTGTTGGACATGACATTACTGATAACTGGAAGGCTGAGCAAACCATCAAAGAGATAAATTATCTGAATCAGTCGACCCTTGATTCACTTGATGCAAATGTCTGTGTCCTTGATGAAAAAGGTATCATTATTAAAACAAATTCATCCTGGAAGAAATTTGCCGGCATCAATGAAGAGCTGAGTAATAAATTCAGCGAAGGAAAAAATATTCTTCATTCACTCAGGGAATCCAATGAAGTGTTTTATGGTGGTACCCTGGATTTTGCCAATGGTATTGAAAGTGTGATGCAGGGATATGAGGATTATTTTGAAGTCGAGTTCCTCTGTCCTTTTGTAGATTATGAACAGTGGTTTGTAACAAAAGTCCGTCCATTTGCCAGCATAGAAGTTTTTCCACGCAAAGTTGTAATTTCCCGCCTGGATATAACGGATATCAAAATTGCAGAGAAGAAATTAAAGGAATACAACGAAAAGCTGAAACTTAAGAACAAGGAACTTGATGAGGCTTTAATGATTGCGGAAGAAGCCACAAGGGCAAAAAGTGAGTTCCTGGCCAATATGTCTCATGAGATCCGCACACCAATGAATGGTGTAATCGGAATGACGACACTCCTCCTCAGTACTGATCTGGATGAAGAGCAGAAACATTATGTTGATACTGTTCAGAAAAGCGGTGATGCCCTGCTTGAGCTTATCAACGATATTCTTGATATTTCAAAGATAGAAGCAAGAAAATTTGAAATTGAGGAGCTGCCGATTGAGCTGAATGATGTTCTTGAGGAAGTTGCTTCACTTTTAGCTGTTAAAGCTCATGACAAAAACCTTGAATTCATATGTGCAGCTGATCCGGATGTTCCTGGCAATATAATTGCAGATCCGGTCAGATTAAAGCAAATTCTTATAAATCTTGGTGGAAATGCCATTAAGTTTACGCATGAGGGGGAAGTTGTAATCAATGTTTCTCTTGTATCAGAGAATGATTCGCAAACAACATTACTTTTCTCTGTAAAAGATACAGGAATTGGTATTCCTGAAGATAAAACAGGTGTCCTTTTTACAAAATTCAGTCAGGTAGATGCTTCCACTACCAGAAATTACGGTGGCACAGGTCTTGGACTTGCCATTTCAAAAGAGCTTGTTGAAATGATGAACGGGACAATCGGAGTGAACAGTGAACCGGAGAAAGGTTCGCAATTCTGGTTTAAAATCTCATTCACCAAACATTCAAAAGTAAAGACCAGGCCAAAGAACTGCAACAGCATGAAAAACAGCCGTGTTCTTGTTGTTGATGATAATGCTACAAATCGTGAGTATCTTGTAAAATTACTGGGATCATGGGGAATGATTGCAGAGGAAGCAGCAGATGGGCCGGAAGCACTTCTTGCACTATTAAAATCCAGTCAGAAAGATATGTCTTTCCGGCTAATACTGCTGGATATGAATATGCCTGAAATGGATGGTCTGTCTCTTGGGAAAATAATCAAGTCTGAAGAGAAACTTCGTGACATTTCGCTGGTAATACTTAGTTCCCTGGGAAAACCTGAAGAATCATGGGCGGAACTTAAAGAGACTTTTGATGCATATATTACAAAACCTGTGAAGGCTTCTGAACTTTATAATAAATTGTGTGCAATCTATGGTGATGGTTATGAGTTGCAGGAGTCAATCTCATCTAATATGGATTCTTCATCTTCATCCGGAAAATTGCCTGACATTAACGCCAGCATACTTCTTGTAGAGGACAATGTGGTAAACCAGCATGTTGCGCAAAGTATGTTACAAAAACTCGGACTGGATGTGGAAATTGCAGATAATGGTATGGAAGCCATTGAAGCTCTCAAAAAGAAAAAATATGATCTTATATTCATGGATGTCCAGATGCCTGTAATGGACGGCCCGGAAGCAACAAGAAACATAAGAAAGATGCAGGGAGCCAGTGGAAAACATACCACTATTATTGCCATGACTGCTCATGCAATGAAGGATGACCGTCAGCGTTGTCTGAAAGCAGGTATGGATGACTATATATCAAAACCAATAAAGATCCAGTCACTTATTGATACTCTTGATTACTGGCTCATAAAAAAACATCCGGAATTACAACAGGATGGTTCTTTATCTGTAAAGCCGGAAAATTCAGAACTTATTTTTGATGATAAATTACTTCTGGAAAACACAATGGACGATATTCAACTAGCAAGAAAAGTAATCTCTATTTTTATGAATAATGCAAACCGGCAATTAGAATCTCTGAAAACTGCCATTCTTACCGGGAATGATGACATTGAAAATCTTGCTCACACATTTAAAGGCGCCAGTGCAAGTGTAGGCGGGATGTCGCTCAGCAATTTTGTTGCAGATATAGAAGCTGAAGCCAAATCCGGTAATGGTTCAGGCATGCAGGATATGATTCCTGAACTTGACCGAAGATATGAGGAATTGCTGGATAAGCTGAAACAACTTTAATAGATGTGGCTCAGCATACATTTTCATTGATAATTATATTTAATTAGATACTTTTATTTACTATTTTATTAATATATTATATGCTTGAATATAATCAGATTTCTATGTGAAATTATACCTGTACTTTTGTATTTATAGTAACTTCATGGTTTCTGATTAGTTTTACAGGTACGATGTATAGTAGGTATTGGTATGCACACTGAAGATGGGCAAAAAGAGTCCAAAACAGATTACAGGTCATTGTTTGAAAACGACTATATTATCATGTTTTTACTTGACCCGGAAACAGCAGATATTGTTGATGCTAATAGTGCTGCATGCAACTTTTACGGATACTCTCGTGACGAGTTTCTCAGTAAAAAGATACTTGATATCAGTGCATCGTCCCCTGAAGAATTGATTGATGACTTGAATAAAGCAAAACATGAAACTAAAAATCATTTTTTTTATGAACATAAACTTGCCAATGGTAATTTACATCATGTTGAAGTTCACTTATTCCCTGTTTTAGTAGATTCCAAATATTTGCTTTATTCTGTAGTCCGCAGTATAGTTGAGCGTAATAGAAACTGTAGCAACCTACTTCAAAGCCAGATGAAGTATCGCATGCTTGCAGATGCAACTTTTGAGGCTATACTTATTCATGATAACGGTGTCATACTGGAGTCTAATAAAGCAATAAAAAAGATTCTAGGTTATGATTCCAGAACTATTATTGGAAAAAACCTCTTAAAAATGGTAATTCACCCGGATTGTGTTGAAAAGGTGATGAGTAACATTTCATCCGGCTATTCAAAACCTTATGAAGTTTATTGCATTAAAAAGGATGAAACCATAGTTCCTGTAGAAATTCTGGCTCACAATATTGCATATAATGGTAAAAATGTTCGGGTAGCTGCCATTCGGGATATCAGTGACCGCAAGCTTGCAGAAAAAAAGATAAAAGAATATTATGAAAAACTGGAACTAAAAAATCAGGAACTAGATGAAGCTCTAATCAAGGCTGAAGTGGCAACCAGGACAAAAAGTGAGTTTCTGGCAAATATGTCACATGAGATACGCACACCGATGAATGGTGTAATCGGAATGACAACCCTGCTTATTGAAACGGAGCTCAGTGAAGAACAGCAGCAATATGTAAATACCATTCAAACAAGCGGTGAAGCCCTGCTTGAACTTATAAACGATATACTTGACATTTCAAAGATAGAAGCTGGAAAACTGGAGTTTGAGCATCTGGCTATAAATCTGAATGACATCTTTGAGGAACTCGGTTTGCTTCTGGGTGTGAAAGCTAATGATAACGGTATTGAACTGATATGTTCACCTGAACCCGATGTGCCAACTAATATAGTTGCAGATCCTTCCCGGTTAAAACAGATACTGATAAATCTTGCAGGGAATGCTATTAAGTTCACCCACAATGGCGAAGTTGTGGTAACCGCTTCCATAATTTCAGAATCTGATTCAGATGTAACTCTGCGTTTTTCGGTAAAAGATACTGGCATTGGTATCCCAGAAGATAAACTCAATCTTCTCTTCGATAAGTTCAGTCAGGTGGACACTTCCACCACACGTAACTATGGAGGTACAGGCCTTGGACTTGCAATATCCAGGGAACTTGTTGAGCAAATGGATGGTACAATTGGTGTTAACAGTGAAGCAGGAAAAGGTTCTGAATTCTGGTTCCAGATTCGGTTTGATAAACATTCCGAAATTAAGAGTGTGAGGAAACACTGTTCAAGGATCGAAGATGTTCGTGTGCTTATAGTTGATGACAATAAATCAAGTCGCAGCTTACTTACAAAAACACTTAGTTCGTGGGGCCTGGATGTGGAAGAGGCTGAAGACGGACCTGCAGCAGTTATTGCTCTTTCTGAGGCGCACGAATCACAGAAACCTTTTACAGTCGCTTTAATTGATATGGATATGCCAAAAATGGATGGTGAATATCTTGCACGCATTATCAAATCAGATTCAAGAAACAGTGAAATATCCCTTGTAGTCTTAAGCTCTGCAATTCCACATTCTGATTCATGGTCTGTACTCAATTCTTATTTTGAAACATATATTACAAAGCCGGTAAGAACTTCCGATCTTTGCTCCAAACTGTATTCAGTAGTTCATGAAGGTGCTCAGCTACCTGAACAACAGTCACAGGATGATGATTCTGATATTAATAAATTCAAAAATACCGGTGCAAAGATCCTGCTTGTAGAGGACAATGTGGTAAATCAGCAGGTAGCACTTGGAATGATTAAAAAACTGGGTTTAAATGCTGACATTGTTAATAATGGCCTGGAAGCAATAGAGGCTTTCAAATCACCAGAATATGATCTTGTGTTTATGGATGTTCAAATGCCGAAAATGAACGGTATGGAAGCAACTAAGAAGATTCGAATAATAGAAGCTTCCACTTCTAGTCATATCCCGATAATAGCCATGACTGCCCATGCAATGAAAGATGACCGGAAGCACTGCCTAGAAGCAGGTATGGATGATTATATATCTAAACCGATAAAGATCCAGTCACTTATTCATACACTTGATTACTGGCTGATAAAAAAGCAGGATATGGCCGAAAAAGATACTTCATCATCTGTTAAAGAAAAAGAAACAGATCTTATTTTCGATAGCAAACTGCTTATGGATAACACAATGAATGACCTGGAACTTTCCAGGCGTGTGATTTCTATTTTCTTAAATAATGCCCCGCGCCAGCTGGAAAATCTTAAAAATTCAATTCAGAACCAATCAGAGGATATCGTTGAAAAGGCTCACACTTTCAAGGGAGCTACTGCAAGTGTCGGGGGTATGTCACTGAGTAAATATGTTGCAGAAATAGAAGCTGAAGCCAGATCAGGTAATTCTGTAAATATTGGATCTCTGAGAAAAAAAGTTCCTGAACTTGAAAGGCGATACGAAACTCTGGTGGAAGAATTGAAAAAACTGTGAGTTAAATCAGTTAACTGAAACTTCCTTTTAATTAAAATTATCAGAAAAGCTTTTTATTAACCTTGAAACCATTATTTAACAATACTTTTGAAACTGCATTAGCGGAATAAAACATGAATGAACTAATTGTATGGTTTTTGATATTTTTATGTCTGATTCAGTCCGGTGTTTTTTCCGGTCTGACCATTGGAATGTTTGGGCTCAGTCGTCTTCGTCTTGAAATAGAAGCAGAGGCTAAAAATGAGAACGCCAGAAAAGTCCTTGCCCTGAGGCACAATTCCCACCTGTTACTTTCAACGCTTTTGTGGGGTAACGTGGGAATAAACGTACTCCTGGCACTGCTCACAAATTCAGTACTAACAGGAGCTTCAGCTTTTGCTTTCTCTACTGTCTTTATTACACTGTTTGGTGAAATAGCTCCGCAAGCATATTTTACAAGAAACTCTCTGCGTCTGGGTGCTAAACTTTCACCCCTTGTGAAATTTTATACACTATTATTGTATCCAGTTGCAAAACCATCTGCAATGCTACTTGATATGTGGCTTGGAAAAGAGAAACTGGAATACTTCAAGGAACGCTCCCTTGGAATAATGCTTAAAAAACACATCGTCTCTGAAAGCAGTGATATCGATCACCTTGAAGGTCTTGGAGCTCTGAATTTCCTGTCAATTGATGACCTTTACATAAAACAGGAAGGTTCTGTTGTAGATCCTTTGAGTATCATATCCATGCCTACTTTTAACGGCCTTGTGGTTTTTCCTGCAAGGGAAAGCCAGGAATTTGAGACTCTTCTTGGACAGATGGCTTCCAGTTCTAAAAAGTGGACTATAATTCTGGATGAGACAGGTGAACCTGTAATGGCAGTGGATTCGGGATCATTTCTCAGGGATGCTATTTACAAAAAGGATAATTTCAATCCCTACAAATACTGTCATCATCCAATAGTTGTCCGCAACCCGGAAGAAAAACTGGGAAGCGTGCTCCATCGACTTACAGTTTATCCTGTAAATGCAGAGGATGACGTTATTGATGACGATCTTATACTTTACTGGAACAGGGATGACCCTGAAAAGATGATAATAACCGGTTCTGATATACTGGGAAGACTTCTCAGGGGTATTGTGGTAAGGGTCGAGTGAACTGCTGTAATGTAAGAATGTATATAGGCAGAAGATATAATATTATTTCAGGAAGGATAGTATCAAATACATGAATAACTGACATTCATATGGATTTGTTTTGCAAAAGGGTGGTTAAGTGGCAGTGATACAGGATATTTTAGATAATGTTGGTCTCTGGGTAGATGCCGGAATAAATGTCCTGATAGTGCTCTTCATCCTTTTGCTTATCAATGTATTTTTCACAATTCTCAGAACCAATCTGATGAAAAAAGCAAAGACCAAAAAACAACGTTCCAATATCAGGATATTTGGTCAGCTTTCAAGATATACCCTGTCACTTCTTGTTATCATATTGGCCATTCTTTCATCTTCAGGTGCCTGGTCCAGTTTTGGTGTGTTCCTTGGGTTGCTTTCAGCAGCCATCGGTTTTGCACTCCAGCAGCCGATTACAGGTATTGCTGCCTGGATAATGGTGGTTACAAAAAGACCTTTTGATATTGGTGACAGGATTATTATAGGCGACGTAAAAGGAGATGTCGTTGACTTCAACCTGACACATGTGCATGTAATGGAGATCGGGGGTCTGATAACCGATGAAGAAAATTCCGGCAGGACTATTATGGTTCCTAACTGGATGTTATTTGAGAAAAACATCATCAACTATACTTCAAATAACGATTTTGTGTTGCACAGTGTTATCGTGAATGTTACCTATGAAAGCAACCTTGACCGTGCAATAGAGATAGCAGATCTTTCTGCAAGAAAATTCCTTGCAGGAACTATCAGTACCAGTCCGGGAGCCCCGAAAGTCAGGGTTGATTTCCAGGCAAGTGGTATTGATGTCCAGGTAAAGTATTTTTCACCTGCAAGGCAATTGCACGAATATTCCTCAAAGATTACAAAAGAGATCTTTGACAGGATAAATGACGCTGAAGATGTTGAAATAGCCTATCCTCATACAGAGGTTGTCTTCAGGAAAAAGGCAATGTAGGTATAACCATAAGTTTGCCCATTATTTTACTTTAAGTTCAAACTGCAAATTTGGATTTACATACAATTATCCTGCAAATTACCATCTGAAGAACCGGTTCACAAATGCCGAATCTTTTCTGATGCCATATTTCCTTAGCTCATCCACTGTAAGCAAGAGTATTGCAAATGGCACTGCAATAAGCACATATTTCATTGAGATTGCAGCGGTGTTGAATACCAGGTTTACAAGTGGGTTGAATATGATGAATGCTAGTATGGCAAGTTCACTTGCAATTCCCACAAGCACCATTTTGTTGCTGAAGAATCCTTTTGTTAGTACGGACTGTCTTCTTGTCCGTGATGTGAACACGTTTGCTATCTGGCAGATGATAACTGCTGCAAAGAAAGCAGTGATTGCCTGCATGTAAAGAGTGTCTGTAAACGGCAGGCTTTGTCCCCATGTCCATCCACCGTCAAAGAGTACGGCAAAGTAACATGCAAATCCTGCTGCGGCTTCTATGGGACCCTTGATGCCGTAGGAAGTTAGCAATACCTGTGGCGTCAAGAGCTTTTCATCACTTGAACGTGGCGGACGTTTCATTATGTCTCCTTCTCCCTTCTCAACGGCAAGCGACAGGGCAGGAAGAATATCCGTACCCAGGTCTATGGCAAGAATCAGCTGTACATTCATTGGCAGCGGGAGTGCCAGCAAAACAAATGCGATAAACGGTAAAATTTCAGGAACATTACTTGTAAGGATGTAAGCAATGAACTTCTTGATGTTATCAAAGACAGTCCTGCCTTCTTCAATTGCATTGACTATGGTTGCAAAGTTGTCATCCAGCAAAACCATGTCTGCTGCTTCTCTTGCAACATCAGTTCCGCTTCCCATGGCAACTCCCATATCAGCATTTTTCATGGCAGGTGCATCATTTACACCGTCTCCGGTCATTGTGACTATCTCTCCGGCTTCCTGGAAAGCCTGCACTATTTTGAGTTTCTGCACAGGGGAAGTTCGGGCAAATACAATGCTTGGTGCTTTTAATCTATGTGATAGTTCATCTGTTGAAAGCTCTTCCAGTTCCGCACCTGTTATAAGAACGGGATCTTCATGGTCACTGGTAAGTCCAACAGTTGCAGCAATGGAGCGGGCAGTTACAGGATGGTCTCCTGTTATCATAACTACTTTGATGCCTGCAAGATGACATTTCTTTATAGCTTCCGTGGCTTCAGGTCTTGGAGGATCAACAGCACCTGCAAATCCGAGGAAGACAAATCCGTCTTCGTATTCTTTAACACTGTCAGCTTTCCTGTATGCAAATGAAAGAACTCTTTCTCCCCTCTTTGCCATCTCAAGATGTTCAGCCGCAAGTTCCTTTTTCTCATTCTCGTCAAATGTTTCTTCTTTTCCATTAACAAGAACATGACTGCACATATCGAGAATTACTTCGGGAGCACCTTTCATGTAGGCTTCCATAGTTCCTTCAGGTGTCTTGCAGACAACCTGCATCCTCTGCTTTTTGGAATCGAATGGATATTCAGCTGCTCTTGGGTAATCATCTTTTAATTTATCAATATTAGTGAATTCACTTGAATAGACCAGCAGTGAACCTTCGGTAGGGTCTCCTTTGTATCCCGGTTTTTCATCAGTAAGTCTTGAATTATTACATATGGTAGCAACCCTTAGAAGCATTTCAGGCGGCTTCTCTTTGTTCTGCACATCAAGCATTCCTGAGCCTGTGTAAACAGAATGGATTGCCATTTTGTTCTGGGTAAGCGTACCTGTCTTATCAGTACATATTACCGTAGTGGAGCCCAGAGTTTCAACGGATTCAAGTTGTTTGATAAGGGCATTTCTCTTTGCCATTCTTTTTGAAGCAAGACTCAGCGCTAATGTGACCGTTGGAAGCAGTCCTTCAGGTACGTTTGCAACAATGATGCCTATGGCAAAGATGAGGTTTGCAAGGAAAGTATCCTGTATCAGGAATCCAACAATAAAGAAGGATATTCCAAGGAAAATAGCAATTGCTGAAATAATCTTGATAAAATCATTAAGCTCTTTGCGTATGGGTGTGTCAACGGAAGCAGTTTGTTCGGTCAAAGCTGCAAGTTTACCTATCTGGGTATCAGAGCCTGTACCGAATATGATAGCTTTTCCATTTCCTGTCTGAACAAGGGTTCCTGAGAAAACCATGTTTCTGCATTCAAGTATATTCGGATGGGTGCAGTCCAGTGATCGGAGTTGTGGTTCAGCTTCTCCTGTTATTGGTGAGTTGTCAACTTTCAGGGAATTCTCTTCTATAAGCCTTCCGTCAGCCGGTACTTTATCTCCTTCTTCAAGGAATATTATGTCACCAACAACAAGGTCTGTGGCAACTATTTCAGTAATTTCTCCATCCCTTAACACCTTTGTTTTCGGAGGTATCAGGTTCTTGAAGCTAGCCATTATCCTTTCGGCCTGATATTCCTGGACAAATGTGAAGGTACCGTTCAGGATTACTACTCCAAGCAGTGCTATGGCAATGAAAATATTGCCCTGTCCCGGGTCAAGCCATTCGGCTATGAATGATAAAATTGAACCAAATAATAGTAGAAGTGAAAAGAAATTCTTGTATTGTTTGAAGTACCTGACTAAGATACTTTGTTTTCCCGTTTCTTCAAAAACGTTCTTTCCGCAAAGCTCGATTCTGTGGTTTGCTTCTTCTGTAGACAAACCTCCAGTTGTCGTATTAAGTCTCTTCAGAATTTCTTCTAAGGACACTCTGTGCTCATCGCCACTGGATTTACACTGGATTTTATTATCGCTAGTCAATCCTATCCCACACTCTTTTATTATTATGGGATTATGCAATAAAATGATTGTGATTGTTAATCTGGTATTGCAGATGGATTACTGGAATGACATGTAAATATTCCAGATGCCTATAGCTACAAAATTCACAGCCATAGCTGCCAGCAAAAGTCCCATCAGCCTTGTAAAAACAAGCATTCCGGTATAACCAAGGAGTTTGTATATTCTTCTTGAGAAATGGAAGAATATCCATGTGATTGCAAAAGTAAGTATGATAGAGATCATAACGATTGCATTCTGGAATATTGAAAGTGCACTTCCCATGAGGACGATTATTGTCGTTATTGTTCCCGGCCCGGTTAAAAGCGGAAGTGCTATAGGGAATATCCAGACATCACTGCGGTCCATTGATTTGTCTATTTCTTTTTCCGTAATACTTTCACGGGAAACTTTTGCCAGTATCATATCAAATGCTACGACAAAAAGGAGTATTCCACCGGCAACTCTAAGTGAGTCAATGCTGACTCCAAAGAAGTTGAGTATCATTTTTCCTGTTACTGCAAAAAACAGAGCAATTGTACAGGCAAGGATAACTGATTTTGTGGCAAGTATGTTTTTTTCTTCCAGTGTTATATCACTGGTCAATGAAACAAATGTGATGACACCGCCTACAGGACTGACTATTGCAAATAAAGTACTGAATGAATAAATGAGGAATGCAATGTTGTCCATTTCTGTTAGTTCTCCTGTACGTCTAAACTCCTTTTCCCAGATTTATAAGATTTATGGTGTCATAGATTACATAGTTTATATTTTCATAAAGTGCGTAACTCTATTGTTAACCTACAATTTTCTCTGTTTTTTGGATAAACGAAGTTTCATTTATATGCTGGTTTACAATATATGTATCTATTTTGTTACACAATTGTAAAATATGCATGGGGTATTTATATTTTCTCGATACATATATATACTAGTTTCCAGAAAAATATAATTTGTCAGAGAATACCTACTCTGGCGTATTTACGGATGTGGGTCATTTGAAATCCATCTAACTACCTCCTTCAAACTTACCACATCCACTTCCATAGTTGCCCTGGCTTGCCAGGGTCACTTCCTTTTATGGCTCCTATCTTAGTGAATATATTTTTAGTGAATATGGACGTTTACAATAAGTGGTTTACATTTGTGGTTTGCAGTTTGTAAAATGGGACATAAATATGGAAAAAAGTCCATTATGAACTGAAAAAAGAGTATACAAAAAAATCATCCATATTTTTGAGTAATGATTTATTCATCAGTTTTGATTGGGAGCCTAAATGAGAATGTACTACCTTTTCCTGCTTCACTCTCAACCCAGATCCTTCCACCATGCAGTTCAATGAGTTCTTTTACAAGTGCAAGTCCAAGGCCTGTGCCTTCAAACCTTCTGGAAATAGAAGTATCAATCTGGCTAAACGGCTTGAAAAGTTTGTTCTGATCTTCCGGTGAAATACCTATGCCTGTATCAGTAATGGACATAATAACATTTTCATCATCGTTACTGAGATTTATATATACATTTCCACCATTATCTGTGAACTTGATAGCGTTTCCAAGGATATTATACATTATCTGTTTTATTTTGGATTTATCAGCAGAAATGAGCGGCATATCGTCCGGCATATCAATATCAACAGCTATGTTCTTGCGGGATGCAAGGCTTTCAGTCATCGTTACAATTTCACTGACAGACTTTCTGATGTCTACTATTTCCGGGTATAGTTCCATTTTTCCTGCTTCTATCTTGGATATGTCAAGAATATCATTTATCAGGTTAAGCAGATGCCGTCCACTCTGGGAAATATGCTGTAAATAATGTTCCTGTTTATCTTCAAGGTTTCCTGCCAGTCCATCCAGAATAATGTCTGAAAATCCAATTATGGAATTGAGAGGTGTACGAAGTTCATGACTCATAGTGGCCAGGAAGTCACTCTTTGAACGACTTGCAGTTTCAGCCTCTATTTTTGCCTGCATCATCTCTTCTTCCGCTTTAATCCTTTCTGTGATATCCCTGCCAACCGCTTGAATGATCTTTCCTTGCGCTTCTATCAGTGAACCATTGACATCAAGGTGGATTATACTTCCATCTGATCTAAACATTCGTGTTTCATTACGCCAGCTTTTATTTTCTTTTATTTTTCCTATTGCTAAGGTAGTTTTTTCGATATCTTCCGGAAAAATAAGGTCTATAATATTGATTTTTATCAATTCTTCTTTTGAGTATCCAAACATTTCACAGGTTTTATCATTTACATCAATAACTTTTCCACTCATATCATGAATAAGAACTGCATCATTAGATTTTTCAAAAAGCGCCCTGTATTTCATCTCGCTTCGAATAATTTCTTCTTCTGCCTTTTTACGTTCACTAATATCTCTGATGATACCCTGTGCAAGATCTCCTTCACCTTCTATTATCTTTGCATTGACTTCTGCATCAAATATTTCTCCATTAGCTTTTTGATATTGGGTATATATGGAGACAACTCCGTTTTTTCTGAATTTATCCATGCCTGCCGACCCAAATTTTCTGTGAACAGGTGCCAAAAGTTCAACTACATTTTTAGTTTTAAATTGATCTCTGGTATAGCCGAATATCTCACAGGCCTTCTCGTTAACATCAACTATTGTACCATCAACACGGTTAAGGAAAATTGCATCATTAGACTGCTCAAAAAGTGCCCTGTATTTTTCCTCATTGCGTTTTAATTTTTCAACTGCTTTTTTCCGTGTTGTGATATCCCTGATAACTAACTGTGATACGTCTTCCTGTCCCTCCAGTACTTTAGCACTGACCTCCACGTCCAGCACATTTTTTTTGAAGGTAACTGCTTTAAAGGTAAATTTGTTAAGTTCACCCTTGCGGAACAATTTGAGATATTCAAGGGCTTTATCTTTCATTTCAGGCGGAACCAGATCAATAACGTTTATACCATAAAGATCTTCTTCAGTACACTCAAAAACCTCAAGAGCTTTACTATTAAGTTCCTGAATAATACCGCCATATCTCAATAGTAATATTGCATCATTTGATTGCTCGAAAAGTGCCCTGTATTTTTCTTCATTTCGTTTTATTTCCTCTTTACTTTTCTTGCGTTCTGTGATGTTCTCTGCAAAGAGTACTATACCACCAATTTGTCCCTCTGCAGTTTTCCAGGGTCTTGCTTCCCAGTGTATCCAGTGTCCGCCACTGTTTGGTGGTTTAAAAAAGTCTTCCTCACGGACAATGATTTCTCCTTGTAGGGCACGTTGGTGTAATTCTTTGATTTCATCCTCCATTTCAGGAATCACATCATAATGACACTTGCCAATTATGTCTTTTTCAAGCCCCAGGTCACTAAGCCAGCGATTGCTTACAGAAATATATCTCATATTTTTGTCAAACATTGCCAGTGAAGCGGGCGCATGTTCAATGAAAAGTCTCATAAGTTCTTCATTTTCAATCAGTTTGTTTTCAGCTTCTTTAAGCTCGGTAATGTCCTGGAGTGTACCATATAATTTAACAACTTTATTTTCCTCAATTACAGGTTTTCCGATGCTCCTGATCCACTTTTGTTTCCCACTTTCAGAGATAAATTCAAGTTCGATGTCATATGGCTCATATTTATTAATTGCATCTTCCATGGCGCTTTTGAGTTTTTCCCTGTATTTGGGAGGATAACGATTCATAGCTTTTTCCAGGGAATCCACCTGATCAGTTTCATGTATTGTAAATAGTTCACTTGTCCACGTGGCTTTATTGGATCTCAGATCTAATTCCCATCCTCCAATTTTCCCCATTCTACTGACTTCACTCAGAAGATTACTACTTGCTATCAATTTGTTTTCAGTATTCTTACGAACGGTTATGTCCTGGTATGATCCGGTTATCTTTACAACTTTTCCGTCTCTTAATGTTGGTACACAGCTTGTCCTGACCCACTTATGGGTTCCATTTGGGGTAATTAATTCCAGTTCCAGATCGTATGGTTTAGCTTCATTTATGGCATCATTAAACGCCTTTTCAATTACTTTTCTTGAATCAGGAGTGTAATATCTAAGTGATTCTTGAACACTGACATGCGATCTGGGTTCAATTTCATGGATTTTGTATATTTCAGATGTCCAGTTACCAATATTTGTTTTAACATCATATTCCCATCCACCGATTTTTCCGATTCTGCTAACTTCACTTAAAAGTGCTTCACTTTCTTTGAGTTTAAGTTCAGCTTCTTTTCTATCAGTAATATCCTGAAGAGTACCCTGTAGCTTCACAGTTCTGCCATCTTCTATCACAGGGTATCCAATTGTCCTGACCCACTTGCGGGTTCCATTTGGAGTAAATAATTCAACTTCATGATCATAAGATTCATGTTTTTCAATAGCTTCATTGATTGCCTTTTTCAATATTTTTCTGGATTCCGGTGCAAATCTTTTCAATCCATTTTCAATGCCACCAACATTATCATCTTCATATATTTCCAAAATCTCATCAGTTAAGGTAGCTTTTCCTGATTTGATGTCAATTATCCACCCACCAATTTTTCCAAGACGGCTTACTTCACTTAAAAGTTCTTGATTTTTACGTAATTTCTCTTCTGCTAGTTTACGCTCTGAAATATTAGAAGTAGTTCCTGAAAGCAGATAATTTCCATTTTCAAGGGGTTGTGCAGATCCAAGCGAATTCATCCATATGATGCTTCCATCATTGGACACCATTCTGTAATCTATAGAAATCGGGATATCTGGATTCATGAAGGCTTTTTTTATACCTTCCTGTACTCTGGGTAAATCATCTTTGTGAATATGTTCAAAATAACTATTCCAATCATTTCCAATGCTTCCGCTTTCAAATCCGGCCAGAGTTGCAAGAGATTGGGATATATATGAATTGATTGAATTTCCTTCTGAATCAAACGTGGCTTTCCATATGACTGTATCCAGGGAATAGATTATATCCTCGTAGTCTTTTTCTTTTTCATGCAGAAGTTCTTCAGTTTTCTTCCTTTCCAGGATGTTAATTAACATATCCCCTGCAATTTTGAGAAGATAAAGTTCCTTTTCTTTCCAGACATGTGCTTTACTTTTCGAATCCATTCCCAAAAAACCTTTAAAAATGCCATATCGGGAAAGGGGGATCAATGCAAGAGCCTTTATTCCAAGACCCCGGAATGTATGTTGTAAAAGGTCCTGTTCTTTTGGAATATCATCAATATCTGAGACACTAATTATCTCTAAGTTGCGCAGTTTATCGGGTACTAACTTTTTCGCATCTATTTTATCATGGAGTGGTATTTTAGATATTATTCCGTCAATATACCATTCGTGTGTTTTTACAATCTGGTCTGCCTCATCAAGAGCGATGAACAAAACAACACGTTCCGCACCTATGAATATTCCAATGTCTTTAAGCGTCCTGTTGATATTTTTGTCAATATCCTCAAAATTGCTGGTTACCAACCGATTCGATATCTTTGAGATAAGTTCATCCTTACGTCTGTCATACTCTATCTCGGATGACGTATCTTTTTCAGTTGTAAGGTCTTCAATTATTGCATGGCATCCATTAACATTTCCATTAGCATCTTTTCGTGGAAATGCCCTGAAACTTAAGAACAGTTCTTTATTCCACTTTGACCTGTAAGTTGTCTCTATAAAAGTGTTCCTGCCTGTTCTGATTGCTTCTTCTACAATTGCAGATATTCCTGATTCCGCAAGAGGCGGGAAGTTTAGAATATTAATTTTCATTGTAGCTTTAGCTGAAGGCGATCCAAGTATTTCTAAAAGAAAATCATTTACAGAAGTAATATTACCTTTCGTATCACACGAAAGTATTCCAAGGGGCAATTCATCAACAAGGTTCTTGAAGTCTTCATTACTACAATTGGGGATTGAGGAATTATTAGTGCCCTTATCATTGCTGTCTGTCATTTTTCATAAAACGGTGTCTTTAAGTCAGTCTTTTTTGAGAGCTTTCACTTTCTATTTGTATAAGTCAGTATTTATATTTTGTTGAACAATATTCGATTTTGCACAGGACTGTCTTAATATTAATCGTGTGACAATCAAGTTCTTATGCATGGAATCCATAATAAATAATAGAGTGCGGGCAGATTTGTTCTTTTTGATTCTGTCCTTTAGTTCATACTCTCAGAGAATGCACTTCTTAAAGGTGAAGTATATGGATGAGAAAAAAGACATGAAAAAGCATCTTGAAGATCAGTTCAAGGATATGAAAGACTATATTTCCAGAAACATTAAGGATCTGGAACTGGAAAAGGAATTTGATAAACAGGCAAAAGAGATTAATGAATATCTTGACAGCAGCATGAAGAAATTAAAAGCAAGTGTGGGGGAGAAGCACATGTCAGATGGAGAAACTATCAATATGCCTCTTATAGGCGACAGCGCACCGTCATTTACAGCTGTGACAACAGCAGGTGAAATACATTTCCCGAAAGACTACAAGGGTAAGTGGGTTATACTTTTCAGTCACCCTGCTGACTTTACTCCTGTCTGCACTACAGAATTCATGACATTTTCCAGCATGCAGGGTGAATTCAGTGAACTGAACGCTGAACTTCTGGGTCTTTCAATTGACAGTATCTATGCGCATATTGCATGGCTGCGTACCATCAAGGAAAAAATCGAATACAAGGGTATGAAAGATATGGAAATCAATTTCCCTGTAATTGCCGACCTTAAGATGGAAGTAGCAAAGAAATTCGGCATGGTACAGCCAAATGCATCTGATACCCAGGCTGTCAGGGCTGTATTTATGATTGATCCGAAAGCAAAGATCAGAGCAATTGTTTACTATCCATTATCCAACGGAAGAAACATGGATGAGATCAAAAGGCTGTTGCTTGCAATGCAGAAATCTGATGCAGAGGGAGTTGCTACACCTGCCAACTGGCAGCCAGGAGACGATGTGATAATACCACCACCGGGATCCTGTGGAACTGCAAAGGAAAGAGTTGAATCAAAAGAAGAAGGCAAGTATTGTCTTGACTGGTTCATGTGCTTTAAGAAACAATCCTGATATAAATGTAGAGGACTCAATGAGTCCTTTTTTATTATTTATATTCAAGCTGAAGGCCGCAACCAACTTCTTTCAGGTTACAAACTCCGGCTAGTGCTATTTTTGAGTTCAGGTCTGTACAGTGGCATGCATGGACTTCCTTTGCGTTAAGATTGCGGAAATAGTCAACGGTTCCTTTCATCTTTTTTTCAGGTGGAGTCTGCAAATGGAAACCTCCGATGACATCAATTACTCTGTTGTCACTGCAGACTTTTTTTGCATATTCTATCATGTTGCAGATTCCTGAATGAGAACACCCTGTTACAATAACAAGACCTTGTTGCGTTTTTATTGCAAGTGCCGTGTCGTCAAGAAGTTCATCATCACTTTCTTTTCCATCGATTATTATCTTGCTTTCAGGCGAGTCATTCTCAAAGTCAAATTTCCGTGGAATCTGTCCAAGGAAAACAACATTCTCAGTAATCCATAGTGGCTCGCTGCTTACTCTTAATTTAAATATTCTTGCAATCTTTTCCTCAGAAACAAGTGTCCCGATTTCCTGAACTCCAGAATATGTTCTGCTATTGAATACTAAAGGATGTGCAATCAGGTCCGGCTCCAGATGTTCCAGGCCTTCTATCTGCGCTTCGGTGTAAAGTTTGATAAGAGGATCAAGTCCCCATGTGTGATCCAGATGTGCATGTGACAGTACAATATGGTCAATATCCAGAAGATCGATATTCATTTTTCGTGCATTTAGGATAAATGCATCTGAATAGCCTGTGTCAAAGAGAATCTTTTTCCTGTCAGCTTCAATTAAATAGGAAACTCCCGGTTCGCCCAGTAAGTAACGGTCAATCAGGGTGTTGTTATCTATGAGTACGGTTAGTTTCATAGACTAAAATAAGATTGAAAGGTTAAAAAAGTTATATTTTAAGAGGAAGTGACAAAATGTCACTTTTTCTTCTCTTCTTCAAGCGCCTTACTGACAATTTTCATAGCACAGAGATCACCGCACATGGAACAGGCTTCACTGCCCGTATTCCTGCTGTCTCTGATCTTCTTTGCCTTCTCACCATCAATTGCAAGTTTAAACTGAGCATCCCAATCGAGATTTTTGCGTGCATGTGCCATTTTGTTATCAATTGCTCTTGCACGTTCTTTCTGTCCTTCTTTTGTAAGGTCGGCAGCATGGGCTGCAATTTTTGTAACGATGGTTCCTTCACGGATATCGTCGTTTGTTGGCAATGCAAGATGTTCTGCCGGTGTTGTCATACACAGGAAATCTGTACCACACATGCCAGCAAGTGTACCACCGATTGCTCCGGTTATGTGGTCATATCCCGGTGCAATGTCTGTGACAAGCGGGCCAAGAAGGTAAAGTGGTGCATTGTGACATAGATTCTTCATTCCTTTGACACTTAATTCCACTTCATCTAACGGAACATGTCCGGGACCTTCAACAAAGCACTGGATATTCTCTTCCCTTGTTCTCTTGACAAGCTCACCAAGAGTTATGAATTCCATAAATGAAGGTCCGTCAGATGCATCATGGATACATCCCGGTCTCATGCCATCGCCAAGGCTGATAGCCATATCGTATTCATAGGCAATTTCCATGAGATAATCGTATTCTGCATAGAATGGATTATCTTCTCCGTTATGCAACATCCATGCAAGTGTGAATGATCCTCCACGGCTGACGATATCAGTTATACGGTCTGCGTTTTTTATTCTCTTCAGGGCATCCTGATTAACAGCAGCATGAATTGTGACAAAATCAATTCCATCCTTTGCATGTTTGCGTACTGCATTGAACATATCATCGGATGTCATGTCAACAACAGCTTTCTGTGAAGATGCTGCCTGGTAAATCGGAACCGAACCAATTGGGATGTTCACTGCATCCATTATCTTTTTCCTGATAAGGTCAAGATCTCCTCCGGTTGAGAGATCCATGAGTGCATCGGCACCAAAGGTTTCTGCGGTCTTTGCCTTCTCAACTTCCTCTTCGATATTGATGTAATCCCTTGAAGTTCCAATATTGGCATTTACTTTAGTACTGAGGTATTTTCCTATACCTACGACCCTGCAGTCCCTTACAGGGTTGTTCGGGATACTTATGGTCCCGTTGGCAACACATGAACAGATGGTCTTAGCATCAATGCCCTCGTCTCTGGCAACGGCTTCCATCTGTGGTGTTATTTTGCCCTTTTTAGCATCTTCCATTTGTGTCATAGTATCTCCTGCATGCAGTGTCTTTTAGGTGCAGATACATTGTAGGGACATATATATGTTTCACAGGACTTATGTAATATTTGAACTTGTTCAGATATTATGTTATGCTTTCTTGAGGGAAAAAGAATGAAACAGCATCCAATAGAATTACTTATCAACAAAGCTGATACTGCTATTAACCAGGAAGATTTCAATACTTTAACAGATATATATGCAGATGATGCTGTTTTAGTTATTCAACCAGGGATGAATGCAGTCGGAAAAGAGCAAATAAGAAAGGCGTTTGAGGGTATTGCCTCTCACTTCGAACATACTCTGGATGTCAGGCAGACAGGAATGAAAATTCTGGAGACGGGGGATACTGCATTGGTTTTGGCAAAAACTCTCGTTTCAGCTAAAGGGCACCCTCTTCAGGAGCGTAAGGCTACATATGTTTTCAGAAAGGATGCAAACGGTGTCTGGTTTTGTGTAATTGATAATTCATATGGGCATGATCTTCTTGATGCCTGAACACAACAAATCATCAGTATATGCTGTTGATTTGTGTTTTTCATTTATGAATCTGATTGAGATTATCCTATACTGCTTCCTATTATTCATCGTAAAATCTTACGCCATGAGATATTGTCGTAGTATAAAATCCTTTTTTTGTATCCTCTTCTTTTGTACTTTCTTGTATGTGCATTGAGTAGAGTTCACCTTTGTAGAATGCTGTTTCTATCGTCAAATGACCATTTTCATCATTCATGTTTATATCCATAATGATGTAAGGTTTCTCTTTGTCGACAGGAAGAGGTTGCTGCACAGAGGCATATTTGGAGTTAATTTCATCCGCAATTGTGTCTGCTTTATTAGCATCCTGATTGACTGTATAGTTCGATAGAATAAACATGACTTTGTTTGTTTCAGGATCTGCCAGTTCTATGGAGTTGTTCTGTATATTATAGCTACAATCTTTTCCCTGTCCATATATCCCAGACATTGTTACTCCATCTTTATTGTATATTCTTCCATTCTCCGGTTGTGTAGAATACGTATGGATATCATATCTGTCAAGATCTGCTGCAAAAAACGTAATTTTTTCATCTTCACCAAAGTCTGCATTGGAATAGACCTCAGCACCGGAATAACTTCTGGAACCACTAAATGTTAATGTTATGGTGCCCGATGATTTCTGAACAAGATTTCCGGAGTGCAGGTATCTTGTATCAATACCTTCCTCCTCAATGGCTTTTTCTGCAATTGCAGTCAATTCTTTTCCATATTCTGATTGAGGGTCTATAATGACATTTTTGCGGGCTTCTGCCATCTCATAATGCACCGCAGCAAAGGAAATTAAAATTATTACAATGCTGATTAATATTATTTTGTAATTTTCTTTAAAGTTCATATTTAGCCCTCAGCATGGTCATTATAGTTTGAAGCATAAGTCAATTGAAATTAGTCCTGCGCTGTTTCTTCCTCATTGTAATACTTTACAGTATGCGAGATCACTACATTGTAAATATCCTGTGTTATTTCTTCTGTATGCAATAAGTATAGTTCCTCTTTATCAAAAAAGACATCAAGGACTATCCAGCTTTCTTTTGTTTCCTGCGTTAAATCTATTACTGCATAAGGCTTCTCTTCACTAACAGAAAGTAGTTGCCTGGCAAAAGGATATTCAGAATTAATCTTTTCTGTTATTGTATCATTCCTGTCTTCATACAGGTTTACTTTGTAATCTGGCAATATGAACACGATATTATCTGTTGCCGGGTCGATAAGTTCTATGGAATCGCCATTTATCCTGTAGTTGTAATCTTTTCCCCATCCTGATTTTTGAATTGTGCCTGAAAAGCTCTTGCTATACTTTCTCCTGTTTTCCGGCAAATGATTTCCGTAGATTCCCATATGATAATTGTAAACGTCATATACGTCAAGATCAGGTTCGAAAAACGTAATGGTTCCCGTATCGGCAAATTCTCCGCATGCGTAGACCTGAGAACTGGAAAAACTCTTTGAACTCTGGAATTTCAGCCTGACAGCATTTGGAGCATACTGAACAATATTTTGAATTGAAGTGTAGTTATTGTCAAAATCTTCGTCCTCGATTGCTTTTTCTGCTATGGATGTCAGTTCCATACCATATTCTGACTGGGGATCTATTATCTGCCATGGTCTGATTGGAGGCTCAATATTATAGCCAGGAGTTCTGTGATAGTCAGAGATGGCACAAAACATTGCTACAAGCAAAATAGAAAATATCACGAGAATTATCAATATATGCTTGTAGTTCTTTTTTAAGTTCATGCACTGACCACTAATTTATTTTATTTTTTATTTTATTATATTTTGATATATAATTAATTCGGTAGAAATTATGTGGTCACATCATGTAACTATAACTTCAATTATCACTTTCACCCTGCAAGCTCAATTTTTATCTACAATCAGGACATAGGGTTGCAGCATGTCTATAGTCGTATTCACGGAAAAGAACAAAGCAGCTTCCCAGATAGCAAGTATTCTCAGCGGAGGGCACTTTAACCGGGCTTCGGTGGAAAGTATTCCTGTATATGACTTCAAGATGAACGGCAAAGAATGGAGGATAATGGGACTTGCCGGTCACATCATGGGTTATGATTTTCCTGAGCAGTTTAACAACTGGCGTGAATGCGATCCGGCTGTTCTTCTGGACACTCCTCCTGTAAAAAACGTAACTAAAAAACCATATGCTGCTGCAATATCACTTCTTGCAAGCGGGGCTGAAGAAGTTGTCCTTGCATGCGACTTTGACAGGGAAGGGGAGAATATTGGTTTTGAAGCAAAAGAGATTGCTGAAAGAGTGGCTTCCCTGCCGGTTAAAAGAGCACGCTTTTCATCACTTTCTTCCAGTGAAATCAAAAAAGCATTTTCAAATCTTGTTGAGCCGGATTACAATATGGCAATGTCCGCAGAAGCCCGTCAGATTCTAGATCTTAAAATGGGTGCGGCTTTTACCCGCTTTATGACATTGTCCGTAAGGGAGAAAGCCCGGACAAAAGGTGTTATTTCCATTGGCCCGTGCCAGACACCTACCTGTGGATTTGTCTATGAAAGGGAGAAGCTCATAAAGAACTTTAAACCAAAAGACTTCTGGAAAATAGAGGCAATTTTCAATTCTAACGGTTCAGATTTTACCGGTGTTCACAGGGCCGGAAACATTCATGAAAAAGAAAAAGCAGATGAGATTTTCGCTCGCATAAAAGATTGCAAGACTGGTCTTGTTGACAAGAAAAGTGTAAAGGAAGCTCGCACCAATCCTCCTTATCCGTTGAATACAACTGAGTTCCTGAAACGCTCTTCTAAATTCCTGGGTGTGAGTCCGGAGGAGGCACTTGAAACCGCAGAACAGCTTTATCTTTCCGGTTTTACCAGTTATCCCAGGACTGAGACCAATAAGTATGCAGATGATTTTGATTTCAAATCAAAACTGGTGGCTTTTTCATCAGGAATTTATCAGAAATATGCCCTGGAAGTAATCTCTGCAGGAGAGATTAGCTGCAGGAATGGCACAAAGGACGGACACGACCACCCTCCTATCCATCCTATCAAGGCCGCTTCAAAAGATGATGTCGAAAGAAGTGTCAGAATGCCCAATGCATGGAAGGTTTATGACCTGATAGTGAGGCATTTTCTTGCAAACCTGATGCAGCCTGCCATTTTTGAGAAAACAAGAATGGAAATACTTGTTGGCGGGGAAATTTTTGATGTAAAAGGTTCAATTCTTAAAAGTGCAGGTTGGCTTGCTGTTTATCCATTTGAAACTAAAAATGACAAACTTCTTCCATTCATCGAGGAAAAAGATGAGGTTGACGTAAAGAAGCTAAAAAATACAAAATCCGAGACAACTCCTCCAAAACGCCTGACTGAGGCTGAACTTCTGACTCTGATGGACAAGCATGGTATCGGTACCAAGGCCACAGCTCCAAGTCATATTGAAACCAATAAGAAAAGAGGATATTTTGAAACAAAAGGTAAAACAATAGCCATTCTGGATACTGGCTTTACCCTGATGGATACTCTGGATGCTACGGTTCCTATTCTGGTACAGCCTGAGATTCGGGCACGTATTGAATCTCTTATCCAGGATGTTGAAGATGGCAAAAAATCTCTTGAAAGTGCCCTTGAAGAAGGGACTCTGCTGATCAAAAAAATGTATTCCCAGCTAACATCGAGCAAGGAAGCCATTGCTGCCAGAATGGCAGGTACCATTGTTGATGAACAGGTTGCAACCGATAAGAAAAACTTTGTTGGAACCTGTCCTGAATGTGGAAGGATGCTGCACATGATCAAGACTGACAAGGGACGCTTTGTAGGTTGTACTGGATATCCTGAATGCAAGAATACTTATCCTCTGCCAAAGGCAGGTGCACTTACTGTTCTGCGCTCACAGCAATGTGAAAAAGGTGGTGTTGCGGTAATGAAAGTGGGTAACAAGTATAACTGGGCAGTGGGGATTGGTCCATGTTTTACCTGCGATCTGGAAAAGAAATGTTTCCCTCCTGAAATTGTAGGTCCGTGTCCGGCATGCGATGGTTCGATGTTCCTGATAACCACAAAAGATTCCCGATTCCTTGCTTGTACCAACAGATGCGGGCACACGCAATCTGTGCCTAAATCAGGTAGACTTACTATTCTTGACAGGCTATGTGAGCATTGTGGATGGCATATACTCCGTGTAAAAGAGCAAAAACAGGATGCTAAGGAGTTTTGTGGTAACAGGAAATGTCCAGGTAAAAGGTAGTCTTTAATGATTAATCAATCAAATTTGAGTTCTTGTTAAATCAGTTTTTCTTGATTTAATGCCAAATTTGAAAAAGCCTTATATATGATAAAATCCCTTTTAAGGACTAGAGACGAATTGTAGACCTATTTCCTGATCATGTCTACTAAAAAATGGGTCAAGCCGATCTACTACCTCCAATATACCTCCAATTTATCACAATTCGTCTCTGCCTCCAACATTTTTTCTTATTTTCTGATGGGTAGAATATCCAGTTAAATTTTGTTTCCGTATTTTTCACTGAAAACTATGTCTTCAAGTTCTTTTCGTGATGGGCTTTTGCCATTATCTGCGGGTTTGCCTATTGCAAGTACTGCCATAAGCTCCAGAGAAGCAGGACAGTTGAGAATCAAGTTAACTTTATCTGACTGGTTTAGTATCTCACCCAGCCATACTGCACCCAGTCCAAGGTCACAGCAGGCAAGCAGCATGTTCTGAATGGCTGCACCGATGGCCTGTATGTCTTTTGTTTTGTTGTACATTGTTTCGGTGTCAAGGTATACTGCTATTAACAAGGGTGCATCCTGAACTATTTGAGAATAATGCGTGCAGCCTGCGATTTCTTCCATGGTTTCTTTATCTTTAATAACTATGAATTTCCATGGCTGGTTGTTAAGGCCGGATGGTGCCCATCTTGCTGTCTCCAGTATTATCATGATTTTTTCATCGCTTATTGATTCGTCTGTGTATTTTCTGATACTTCTTCTTGAAAGGATTGTGTCAATTACTTCTGGCACATCTATACCTCCGGTTAAAGGGAAATTATTGTAAGATTATTTGTAGTAAAGAATAAAAAAAGGTTGTGTAGACCAATTGGTCTACTTTTCGTTAAGCTCACTGTTAAGCCATGGCATCTTAGCTCTTATTTCTTTACCAATGACTTCCAGTGGGTGTTCTCTGTCCTGTCTCTCCATTGCGGTGAGTACCGGTCTGTTTGCCTTGCCTTCAAGTACGAACTCACGGGCAAATTCTCCGTTCTGGATCCTGTCAAGAGCTTCATACATAGCTTCTCTTGAGAGCTCGTTGATGACCTTTGGACCTACTGTCATTCCACCGTATTCTGCGGTGTTAGATACAGAGTACCACATCTTGTCAAGACCACCCTCGTGGATAAGGTCGACAATGAGCTTAAGCTCGTGGCATGTCTCGAAGTATGCCATCTCTGGCTGGTAACCTGCTTCAACAAGTACTTCGAAGGAAGTCTTGATGAGTGATGCAACACCACCACAAAGGTCTACCTGCTCACCAAAGAGGTCAGTCTCGGTTTCCTCGCGGAAGGATGTCTTGTAGACTCCTGCACGGGTACATCCGACACCTTTTGCGTGTGCAAGTGCCATTTCCATTGCCTTACCGGTTGCGTCCTGATAGACTGCTACAAGACCTGGAACACCAGCTCCATCTACGTAGGTTCTTCTTACAAGGTGTCCCGGGCTCTTTGGAGCTACCATATAGACATCGATGTCTTTCTGTGGAATTATCTGGTTGTAGTGGATGTTGAATCCGTGTGAGAATACTATTGCGTTACCTGCTTCAAGTCCTGGCTCGATCTCGTTGTAGTATACCTGTGACTGTACTTCATCAGGGAGGAGAATCTGGATGACATCTGCCATCTTTGCTGCATCTGCAACTGTCATGACCTTAAGGCCATCTTCTTCTGCCTGCTTCCAGCGTCTGCTTCCTTCTCTGAGGCCTACTGTTACGTCAAGTCCTGAGTCATGAAGGTTCTGTGCCTGTGCATGTCCCTGGCTTCCGTAACCCATTACTGCGATCTTTTTACCTTTAAGCAAGTTAAGGTCTGCATCGTTATCATAATACATTTGTGCCATTGTATGTTCCTCTAATCAAAATATATCATTTATAATTAAAACACCTATAAGTGCCTGAATAATTAAGAACTCTTCTGTCCTCTCTTGAGGGCTACTTTTCCGGTTCTTACCATTTCCTTTATTCCAAAGGGTCTGAGTAACTGTTCGATTGCAGTGATCTTGCCGTCATCACCTGTCACTTCAATAATCATTGATTTTGAAGCAACGTCGATGATGCGGGCTCGGAATATGTCTGCTATCTGCATTATTTCGGAACGGTTAGTCACATCTGAATTGACTTTTATTAAAGCCAGTTCTCTATCAACCGATTCTTCAGATTTGAGATCTGTAACTCTGATGACATCGATAAGCTTGTTAAGCTGCTTTGTGACCTGTTCCAGTACTTCATCATCTCCCATGACAACAATGGTCATACGGGAAATTGTAGGGTCATCGGTGACTCCCACCGTAAGGCTGTCAATGTTATAACCTCTTCTGGAGAACATGCCTGCGACTCTTGAGAGTACTCCGTATTTGTTCTCGACCAGAACTGCAAGTGTATGTCTCATTCTTTCCTCTCCAGATCAAGTATTTCGTTGATCGCAGCACCTGCCGGTACCATTGGTGATACGTTTTCTTCCTCTTCAACTATAAAGTCAATGACTGTCGGTCTGCCAGATGCAATAGCTTCTTCGATTACAGGGCGTACTTCGTCACGCTTGGTGGCTCTAAGTCCCAGTGCACCGTATGCTTCTGCAAGTTTAACAAAATCGACACTGTTCTGGATGCATGTTGCAGAATATCTCCTGTTGTGGAAAAGCTCCTGCCATTGTCTTACCATTCCAAGGTATCCATTGTTGAAAACAGCAACAATAACCGGTACGTTTTCCTGAACTGCTGTTGCAAGTTCCTGTGAGTTCATCTGAAATGACCCGTCACCTGCGATATCAAAAACAACTTTATCAGGTTTTGCAATCTTTGCTCCAATGGATGCAGGGAATCCATAACCCATTGTTCCAAGTCCACCTGATGTGATAAATGTTCTTGGTTCACTGAATCTGAAGTACTGTGCAGCCCACATCTGGTGCTGTCCTACTTCAGTAACTATTATTGCGTCTTTGCATGCTTCGGTTATCTGCTCGATAATGTACTGTGGTTTGATTCCGTCACCTGTTGCCGGTTCAACATAATGAAGTGGATGCACTTTCTTCCAGTGTGTTATCCTGTCAAGCCATTTCTCAGATTGTGCGGGTTCGGCATATTTCAGCAATTTCTGAAGTATCCATTTTGCGTCTCCTACTATTGGAACATCAACCTTTACATTCTTTGAAATCTCTGCAGGGTCAATGTCGATGTGGATGATCTTTGCGTTTGAAGCAAAAGCCTTGAGTTTACCGGTTACCCTGTCATCAAACCTTGCACCTACTGCAATAAGAAGGTCAGATTCCTGTATGGCATAGTTTGCATACTTTGCACCGTGCATACCTGGCATTCCAAGGAACAACTCATGTTCTACAGGGAATCCACCCATGCCGGTAAGGGTTGTTGTCACAGGTGCTTTTATTTTCTCTGCAAGCTCAAGAAGTTCTTTGCTGGCATTGGAACTTATGACACCGCCACCTGCATAGATCACAGGGTTCTTTGATTCTTTAATTGCAGAAGCTGCTCTTTTTACCTGCTGCAGATTTCCTTGGTATGTTGGTTTGTAACCTTTAAGGTCAACTTTTTCAGGGTAATAGAAGTCGATCTCCTGTACTGTGACATCCTTTGGGAGATCTACCAGTACAGGTCCGGGTCTGCCTGTGGATGCAATATGGAATGCTTCCTTGATTACTTGTGGAAGCTCATTTGCATCCTGCACAAGGTAGTTGTGCTTTGTAATTGGCATTGTTATGCCGGTGATATTTGCTTCCTGGAATGCATCATTGCCCAAAAGACTGCTTGGTACCTGTCCGGTGAAAACCACCATTGGTATAGAGTCCATGTATGCGTTTGCAATTCCTGTCACAAGATTTGTCGCACCAGGTCCTGAAGTTGCAATACATACTCCGGTCTTTCCTGTTGCTCTTGCATATCCTTCTGCTGCGTGGGCAGCAGCCTGTTCGTGGCGGACAAGTATGTGACGGATGTCCGCATCATAAAGTTCGTCGTATATGGGGAGCAGTACGCCACCGGGATATCCGAAGATGGTGTCTACACCTTCCCTATACAGGCACTCGATGAGGGCTCGGGCACCTGTCATTTTCTCCGTCGATTCAGTCATATGAAACCTCTGAAATGTAAATTCTCTGCGTAAATTGATAGTATCTGCCTTATATGTTTCTAAAATTTAGATAAGACGGTTAATTCCGTTAAGAACGGCCTCCACGGACGCCATAACAATATCTGTCCTTGAACCTCTGGCTGTAACCATTTTTCCATCCTTTGAAAGCTTTACAAGAACTTCTACAAGAGCATCAGTTCCGCCACTTATAGCATCGACATGATATTCTTCAAGCTGGACATCAGCAATTCCTGATACTCCTTTTTTGATGCTTGCAAAGGCTGCATCAACAGGCCCGTCTCCTATACCTGCCTCTACAACATCCTGGCCTTCAACTTTAAGCTTGACTGATGCTGTTGGAGTAACTTTGTTACCTGATACAACAGTGTATTCTTCAAGAATAACTTTTGCTTCTCTTTCGATGCTGAGGACTGTTTCAGCTATTGTCTGCAGGTCTGCGTCGGTTACTTTTTTGCCATGATCTCCAAGCTCCTTGACACGGTTAAGTATCTCATGCAGCTGAGAATCATCAACATCAAATCCCATTTCTTTAACGGCAAGGGTTACAGAACTCTTACCTGCATGTTTTCCAAGAACGATCTTCCTTTCCCTTCCGAGTATTTCCGGCTTTATCGGTTCATATGTTTCCGTGTCAGCCAGTAAACCGTGTACGTGGATACCTGCCTCATGGGTAAATGCATTACCACCGGTGAGTGATTTGTTAGGTGCCACAGGTATGCCTGTGAGCCTGCTTACAAGTCTTGAGGTCTTGAAGATCTCTTTTGTATTAATTCCGGTCTTGTGTTTGTATAACCATTCAATGGTCATCACAACTTCTTCCAGTGCAGTATTTCCAGCTCTTTCACCTATTCCATTAATGGTTACATGGGCCTGCTGCGCTCCTCCTCTCAAGGCTGCTATTGTGTTAGCGGTTCCCATGCCAAAGTCATTGTGGCAATGGATACTCACGGGCGCTTTTACTGCTGAGCAGATATCACTGAAAACAAGTTCTGCCTTCTCAGGTACAAGTAAACCTACAGTATCACAATAACATAATCTATCTGCGCCTGCGTCGACTCCGTCATTATATAATGACTTAAGGAAATCAACGTCTGCCCTGGAGGCATCTTCACCGCTGAGTTCTACAATAAGGCCATGTTCTTTTGCATATTCTGTGGTCTCAATGGCCATTTTCCTGACGGCTTCCCTGTCTTTTTTCAGCTTCACGTTGATATGCAAGTCTGATACAGGTGCCACCAGGTGAATTGAATCGACATCACATGCCAGTGCATAATCCACATCTGGTTTCATGATTCTACAGTAGCTGCAGATCTCTGCATTTAGCCCTTCAGCAACTACGGCCCTTATGGATTCGCGTTCACCTTCTGAGGTGATTGCTGAGCCTGCCTCGATGACATCAACGCCAAGCTCATCAAGCTTAGTGGCAATGTCTACCTTGTCCTTGCTGGTAAGCGCTACGCCTGGTGTCTGTTCGCCGTCTCTAAGAGTTGTGTCTAAAAACCGGACATTTTCGAATAATATAATCCCTCACGATATTTGTCTGTCACTGAGTAGCAACAGCTTAGAGGGATACACTGAAGTGCTATATATGTATAACGATTAATTTATCATGATTCATCACGAAAAAGAGCGGGGGATAGATATCCCCGCAAAAAAGTTGTACTAATTAATTCTAAAAATAGTCATTCACACTAAGAACTGCTTTTGCTATAAGATCTGAGCAGCTCTGCAGGTCTGCAAGGTCAAGGACTTCCACAGGGGAGTGGATATATCTTGTTGCAACACTGATTACAGTAGATGGAATTCCATCTCTAGTAAGATGGATTGCTGTTGCATCAGTAGTACCGCCATCACCAACATCCGTCTGATAATCTATTTCATTCTTTTCTGCGGTTTCAACAAGCCATTTGATGACCTGTGGTGCTGCAATTATGCCTCTTCCTGCTGCATCAGCAATTGTAATAACTCCTCCTTTTCCTGTGTCAAGTGAGGATTCATTCTTGCTCATGCCTGGGTGGTCTCCTGGGATTGTAGTGTCAATTGCTATTGCTATATCAGGATCAAGTCCGAACGCAGAGGTACGTGCTCCTTTAAGTCCGACCTCTTCCTGAACGGTTCCTACAGCATAAATGGTTGCTTTTATGTCAAGTTCAGCAATCTGTCTCATGGCATCGATCATTATTGCACAGCCTGCCCTGTTGTCGAATGCTTTGCCTGTTATTTTTCCGTTTGCAAGTTTTCTCACTTCACGGTCCATGGATACCGGTGTTCCGACTATTATGCCCATGTTCGCAGCATCTTCTTTGTCCTTTGCACCGATGTCGATGAACATATCTTTTGCTTCAGGAGGTTTTTTCCTGTCTTCTGGCTTCATAACGTGTGGTGGTTTTGATCCAATTACGCCTGGTATTGGTCCTTTTGTAGTATGGACAATGACTCTCTGGCTATGGAGGGTTGGGTCATACCACCCTCCTATTTTTACAAACTTGAGGAAACCATTGTCATCTATGTATTTGACCATCAGGCCAATTTCATCCATGTGTGCAGCAAGCATTATTGAAGGCCCTTCACCTTTTCTGGTTGCGATGAGATTTCCCATTTTGTCGGTTCTCATTTCATCAACATAAGGTTTGAGCTCTTCTTCAAGAATGGTTTTTATGTTTCCTTCACTACCGGATATCCCATGAGCATTAGATAATTTTGTGATTAATTCTTCCATGATTATCATCTTCTGATGTTATTCAGGGAAGTATGGGTTTAAAAGAATATAAGTTTTAGAGTAGATGAATTAAAACTAGAATAAAAAAGAGAAAAAAGGAGTAAGTTAATTTACTTACTCTTCCTTGCGGCGCTGCATGAAGAATGCGAGACCGATGATTGCAGCTACTGGGAGTGCAATTGTTGGGAATTCCGGAATAGTTTCAATAGTTCTTGAAGCTGTCTGGAATTCTACGGTTTCTCCACCTGCACCTACTTCTATGTAGTAACGTGCTCCTTCTGGTGCATCTTCATCAAGTGAGACTGTTATTACACCTTCATCCATGTAACTGGCTCCACCTGGAATAAATCCATCTGGATTGTATGCAGTATTGAACTCAATAGTCACGTCACTTGCATCTGCTGTTGCTGGTGATCCTGCTCTTACACTTACTTCTTCAATTGTATACTCGAAAAATTGATTGTATTCAGCTGGAATTATTGATGAAGCGTAATAACTGAGTACTATTGATTCTCCTGGCTTCAGAAGTACTGGGTTTGCTGCAACGTTGTTTCCTGCTGCATCATACAAAACTGCCTGGTAGGCAGATGCAGTTCCTGCCATAGCTATTATAGCTATAAAAAGCATTACTAATATTTTCTTCATTTTCGTACCACCTCTTATATTTCAAAGATTTTTACTGTTATGCTTCCTTTGTATTTTTTCTATATATATGTTTGCAATCCCTATCTGATGTCATACTCATCATTATGATGATATTGCTTTTTTATTATGATACATAAAATGTCCACTCTTCTTTTATTGAATTACCTGCCTGATCAACCACAGTTAATTCTACAGTATTTTCACCATCCAACAAGTCATTGGCCAGATAGAACAGTGAACTATAT
This sequence comes from Methanolobus tindarius DSM 2278, assembly GCF_000504205.1. Taxonomy (NCBI): domain Archaea; kingdom Methanobacteriati; phylum Methanobacteriota; class Methanomicrobia; order Methanosarcinales; family Methanosarcinaceae; genus Methanolobus; species Methanolobus tindarius. The sequence continues at coordinate 2,676,313 of NZ_AZAJ01000001.1, forward strand.
CCAATTTCGGTATCAGATGTTACATCTACACCATTCACCTTCAAGACTAATAGTGTCTTGTCAATGCCTGTTCTATCGTCAGTGTATGATGCGGTTATTGTGTAGGTACCTGTTGAAATTGTTTCTCCGTCTTCAGGTGAATAACTTTCGATTTCAGGTTCCTCTCTGTCAATTACAAAAGTATCTTCTTCGTAAAGCTGCTCATCATTAACAGTCTTTGCTTTTGCAATAATCCTCGCAACACCATCATGAGTATCATCGTCAATTTCTATACTATATATATATTCATCATCGTCTTTGCTTTCATAGGTTGTCTCTATTACATACCCATATCTATCAATTATAGTTACTGTTGGTTCTTTTTCTAAAGCTGTAGATGCTGATATACGCAGTTCTGCATCCTCTGAAGTCTTTTCAGGGATTACAGTAATTGTCAGTTCTTCTAATGATTCATCAGTATATAATGTGCCAAATGTATATGCTGTATTGTTGGAGTAGTCTGTTGCTATTACTTCAATATCGAATGTATCCTGAACATCTATTGTGTATTTACTGCTCCATGTTATGTAATCCTCTGTATCAAGAATTATTGTTTCTGCGGAACCGAAGTTTTGTGGGGTTACTATGCATGTTACCTCAGATAACTCCTTATTAGACTCTACTGTCAGGTATGTTGTCTCTGTTGCAGGATTTGGTGTTATGTCCAGTTCAATTTCCGGTGCAGAACTATCAATAGTTGTGCTTGAATCCGGATTAGAGTCTGCTATTTCTTTATTCAATGCATTATCAACAGCTATAGATCTGAAATAGTACGTTGTTCCTTGTTCTCCTTCAAACTCTGCTGAAGTCATTGTTGTTTTTGTAATCCAGTTCTTCCAGGTAGTACCATCAGTGGAGTACTGTATGTCATAGTAGTAAATTCCGGATCCCGAATCAGTTCCATTCCACTCTACAACGAACTTTGAATTACTAGTTTTTGGAAGTGCCAGTATTTTTGAATCGGGAAGTTCAAATTCTACTGTGTTATCTTCCTTTATGTATGGTGATAATGCTGATTCAGGTATGAACGTAACTTCATCTATTATCATTTCAACAGGATAAAGTTGCTGTAATCTTCCTTGCAGAAGTATAAAGGAAAGTGTATTGTTTCCTTCCTGTAATTGAACAGGAACCTCAATATGCTGCCATCCTTCATCACCGTTAACACCGTCAATCCAGACAAGTTCCCTGTTAAACACAATTCTCTTTGACTGTGTTTCATCTTTGTCTTCAGTGCCTTTGGTGTATGTGTCCTTCAGATAACAGGAAAGGATTACATCGGCAGATTCCTCGCTGTATATTATTTGTTCCAGTGTGTGTGTAGCATACTGATCAATTATTCCCTCATAACTTGCATTAATGACATAGGCCTGTGATGCATATATTCCAGATTCATTCAAGTAGTAACCTGTGCCTATTGTGTCATTTGTGGTAGTAAATTCCCATCCGTCTTCAGATTCCATAGATGGGTTTATTATTTCTACGAAATCTATTACTTCATGTTCTTTTGTTGTGACAGGCTCAGTGCTTAATACCTGATTTACCCAGAGATGCACTGTTCTATATGCACGACCTTCTGAATCTTCTTTATATAGTGCAAGTTCCAGTTTCTGCTTTCCCTGCTTTGATTTTGCAGGGGTTATTGTAAGTTCTTCTTCCCACTTTTCCTCGTGGTCCAAGGTTATTTCAATAGTATTGACTGTAGTATCGTCCAGAGTTATTTCAAGCGTGTAATTTTCTTTCGCATATTCAAAATTCTCGATACCTGCAATAATTTGTATAGGATCACTGGTTGAGAAATTCTCCGGGTAGTTTTCAGCCTTGCCATCCGGACCCAATATGTATAATGTTGTGAACGTTTCTTTTTCCCTGGTGGCTTTTGCGTAGGCAAACATTGAACCGGCAACGATAATTGAAAGCACCATTGCTATTATAAGTGTTTTTGTTATCTCGGGGGATAACTTTTCACTGGTTTGTAATGCAGGTTTGCTTTTATCTCTGGATGGCTTGCGCATAGATGATATCTTTTTCCTATTCCTGGCAGCAAAACGCTTGTCTTCGACAGTTTCATCGTAACAAATTTCTCCTTCTTTCATATCATCATTGCATGTTTCAGGTTCTGTAAGAGAGCGGATAAAATCTTTATAAGAAAAGCTAAACTGCTCCTCCACAGGAAGACGTTTCCTTGCCAGATAAGCTATAATTCCAAATATGAAAGTAAGTAATACAAGTGAAAAGGTAATTGAGTTTGGCCTGAATTTCCATACAGTAAGGCTGATAAGGAATCCATCAAAAACCATGATGACAATACTAAAACCAACACTTAATGTGAATCTTTCAATTCCAGAGATTTCCCGGTTTCCGGGGAACATGGCGGAAATAAAAGCATACCCTGGTACAAAAAATATCAATATCAATGCAAAAGGTATCCTTAATGGGGTTTCACTGAAAGGCGGAACCAGGATAAACACGATTGATAGTAATGATATCAGATATATGATTTTCAGATCCTGGGTGTATCTGCATTTATTTTTGCCAAACATTTATTCACTTGTTCCTGTAAGTTATTCTGGTTATGAAATATGAATGAAATATTTATGGGTTGAATGTAATTATTTGCTAAAATATATAAGTATAGGGTGCCATTGTATATCAACTTTGGAATAAAACAGCTTTAATATAAAAATGAGGGATCACCATTAGGAATAATGTATGGATATATCTTCTGCTTATTATAATTACCCTTCCTGTAGTATCAATTTCATTCTACTTAGGAGGCCTGGTGCCGGGAATTTTGAGTTTTTTTATCGTCCTCATATTGTGCAGAGTTATCTATCTCTTTTCATCACGTTTTATTTTGAAGTGGTATGGATGTCATGATTTTCCATCCGGAGAATTTGGGAATATCTCTGAAATGTTAGATGCTCTTTGTAGTATATTCTCTGTAAAAAAGCCAAAAATTCATTTATTTGAATCATCCGTTCCTGTAATTTTCACAGTTGGTTCAAAGAGAAAATCTCATATTATTGTTTCCCGTAAGTTGCTGGTTCTTCTGGAAACGGATGAATTGGAAATGGTCTTTGCAAGGGAACTATCCCGCATAAAAGAAGGAAAGGTGGATCAAAACACTTTTGTAGCACTTGTAGCAGGTATCATTGCTTCATTTTCAACCACTGCCTTATGGATGGCTATGCTGGCTGGCTTTGGCCAGGAGAACGATCCAGCTCCGAAATTCATACGATTTGTCGTTATGGGGGTCATTATGCTGCCATGTTCATTGATTGTTTACGCTGGAGCTTCTGATTCCACTTCAAAAGCTGATACTGATGCAGTTAGAATGATGGGTAAAAAAGTCGAATTATCATCTGCATTAAAAAGACTATATAATGACATACTGCTTAATTCCATGGAGTATTTTAACCCCGGGCATGTACATCTGTATGCTATGAACCCTGTCAAGGTCAATTCATTTTTTGATATTCATCTCTCTCTCTTTGATATGAAGCCTGATCTTTCTTCACGTTTGAAAGCCATTGATGCCATAGGGACTGGTGTAAGTCAGGAAAAGATTATTAGAAAAAGAACGGATGGAGTTGAGGTTTGAACATGTTTACAGAGATCAATTATTTTTATACAAGCCTTAAAGACTGGCAAAAAGCAATGATGTTCAGTTTTATTTCTTATTCAATCATTCTTTTTGGTCTTATTGTGGCTATTACTTTTATATTAAAAGATTTTAAGTTCCTGCTTGTATTGGGACTTAGTTTTGTTTATATGGGCACTGTTATAGTTATGATGTTCATCTTAATCAGGATATTCAAAAAGAGATTAATAGAACGCTGAATGCATTCTATTTTTTATTTTCTGTTTATAATGTACATGATACCACCTGCAGTGACTGCAAATATCATCCAGCCTATATGTGTGTGGACTACCATCATAACGTCCATTCCATAGAGGTATGCAGTGATATACAAAATAAGTACTCTGATAAGATTTGCAATATATGCGATAAGAACTGCAAAACCCAATAAGCCAAATGTCTTTTTCATGTCCATTTTTTCTATTCTTGAATAACCGGCAACAATGCCTATCAACAGGAACATTGAATAAAGTCCGGAACAAGGGCCACCTATCACTATAGTCATGGGTTCAGCACCATACAGGATGACAGTTTCTGTGGCTATTATTTCTATGGGGATTCCAAACATTTTTATGAATGCCACAGTTGGCATAAGGACAAAATAATGGTCAAACAGGTGCAGGAAATCAATGTTGAAATGTCCGAAGAATGAATAGAATATTAAGTATAATCCGGTAAACACAGAGGATATATAAAATCCAAATTCTCCAAGTTGCTTAAGGTCCTTTTTCCCTGTACCCATTGCTATCAATGAAATTCCAAGGAAAAAAACCATTGAATCAAGTGTTCCCAGTTCGCTGCTGTTTACATAGTTAAATATAAGGTCTGCAGCTACAATGAACCCACCTATGAGCATGAAGTTCCTTGAACTCTGTAATCCTTCTGTTCCTTTTAATTTCATTCTGGAAATCAGGATTGCAGCTATAATAAAAAGTATTACACCCATTATGGTAGAACCTTCACTGAGTTCTATTGTTGCCCCCGTGAAAAGTGCAAGTACTAATAGGATAATTACTAAGTTTTTGTTTTCATCTTGCATTTTTTGTACCCATTTACAGAATCATTAAAATGATATATATATTTGACTGAAGTCCTCATCATCATCATTTTTTGAGCAGGTGCTAACTTTATATAGTTTATAATTTATATTTTGTCTCTGTTTAGTAATCCGTCTAAATAACAGGGTGATATTGTAATATACTATGGGAGTTCCTGTTTCAATAATACTTAATGCACATCAGTTGAATTTGATTACTTAAACACTAAAATGTACATATTGATTATCATCTAACACTGAGGTTCTGTCTTGAGAGATTTCACATTATCCAAATATGAAGAACTTATTAAAGCAATAGGGTCTACGGAATATAAACCTCTGCCAGTCCTTGATTATCTGTCATCACCAGAAGGAAAGTGCATCATACTACGTCATGATGTGGACCGTGCAGTTGACAGGAATCTTGATATGGCAAGGCTGGAAGCAGAATATGGTGTCAGATCAACTTATTATTTCAGACATGTGAAAGATGTTTTTATCCCTTCAGCTATTGAAGAAGTAGCCGACCTTGGACATGAAGTTGGTTTCCATTATGAGGTAATGGACAAAGCACAGGGTGATAAGGAAAAGGCTCTGGAAATATTCAAAGCAGAACTGGAAGATCTCCGTAAATATGCAGAGGTTACAACTGCATGCATGCATGGAAATCCTTTTGCTTCGTGGTCCAACAGGGATCTCTGGAAGGATCATAATCATACAGATTTTGGTATTGTAGGTGAACCTTATTTTTCTATTGATTACAGCAAGGTGCTTTATCTCACAGATACCGGAAGAACCTGGGCGGATCGCAATATACGTGTAAAGGATGTTCTTGAAAGTCCTGATAATGAACTGAGTGTCAGGTATGGGAAAACCATAAAATCTACAGATGATGTTATTAATCTTGTGAAGCGTGAAGAGGTTGAGCAGATGTGTATCCTTGCACATCCTAACAGGTGGTGTGATGGAATGCTGGGTTGGACCAAAGAGCTTGTCTTCCAGAATCTCAAGAATGTTGGCAAGGCCGGGATTATTCAATACAGGAAAATAACTCAGTAGTTCAGGAGAAGTTCATGGCATTGATTACTGATATTTTTGATGACACAGAGTGGGATAAGTTTGTTCTTGAGAATCCTCATGGGAATATTTTTCAAACTTCTTATATGTCAAAGATTTATGAGAAGGCCAACAAGTATGAACCTGTACGCCTTGTAGCAAGAGATGAAGATTCTGGGAATATCCTCGCTTTAATTCAAGGTTCGGTTATTTGTGAGATGAAAGGGTTGCTTTCGTCTTTTTCATCACGTTCTGTAATACATGGTGCTCCTTTATTTGTTGACTCTGTTCTTGGCAGGAAAGCGGTTCAAGAGCTTATTGTTCATTATAATGGTTTAATTAAAAATAAGATTGTTTATACCCAGATTCGAAATATGTGGGATACAAGTGATTACCACGATATATTGTCCGGCTTAGGTTATGAATATGAGGAACATCTGGATTTTCTTATTGATCTTGACCGAAATGAAGAGGAAATATGGTCAGATATTCAAAAATCACGCAGAAAAGGTATCAATAGAGCTGAAAGGGATGGAATCACAGTTAAAAATGTAGAATCGATGGAAGAATTGGGGCTGTGTTATGATTTAGTTCTTGAAACATATAAACGATTTAAAATTCCCATAGCAGATTTTTCCCTATTTGAAGCGGTATTCAATGATCTTTCAGGTACTACATATGCAGATTTCTTTATTGCTTACAAAGATGATGAGGCTGTAGGTACAAGAATTACTCTTAATTATAAAGAAATGGTATATGATTGGTATGCTGGTTCACGTATGGGTGTGGATTATGTTGATGAGGCTCTTGTGTGGCATATTCTCAAAACAAATGCTGGCAAATATAAAGTATTTGATTTTGGTGGTGCTGGTCATCCTGATAAACCGTATGGTGTCAGGGAGTTTAAGAGAAGGTTTGGTGGGGAAATGGTGAATTATGGTAGGTATGAGAAGGTACATTCTACTTTAAGGAAGAAGATTGCATTTATTGGTCTTTCATTTTACAACAAAATAAAGGTGTGAGTTCCTATGCTATGGCGTTTAAGAAAAAAGATATTTAAATTCATAGCAAAAAATATGCCTTTTTATCCTCTCAGACTTTTTTTGTACTCAAAATGTGGATATGTTATAGGAAAAGATTCTTACATTGCAGAAGGTCTTGTCATAGCTGAGAAACTGGAAGATAAAGGCAATGTTATTATTGGTGATAGGGTTGCTATTGGTCCAAATGTTATTTTGTTGTCATCATCTGATCCTAATAATTCAAAAATAAATCCCTATGTAAAGATCCAGCGTGGAAAAGTTACTATAAAGGATGATGCGTGGATAGGAGCTGGGTCAATTATTATGCCGGATATTATAGTAGGTGAAGGTTCGGTTGTCGGTGCTGGAGCTGTTGTTACTAAAAATGTAGCTGATTATTCTATTGTTGCAGGTGTTCCTGCAAAAAAAATAGGGGTTGTAGAAAAATGAAAGTGCTTTTTGATGTAGGACATCCTAAAGATATAAATGTTTTTAAAGATGTAATTTATGGTCTGCAGTCAAAGGGACATGAAATACAGATCTTTGCACGGGCTAAAGAAAATACAAGAAAAATGCTTGATGATCTAAAAATGGATTATCATCTTTGCCCTTACTATTCTAATATTGGTGGGAAAGCTTTAGGTATACTTGTAAATGATTTTCGCTTATATAAATTTGCAAAAAAAGTTAAGCCGGATATATTTGTAAGTCCGGGTTCTCCTTATTCAGCGCATGTAAGCAGATTACTAGGAAAATCTCACATTGCGTTTCCGGATACTGAAATAGCCGGAATAGTAATGAAGTTGACATTTCCTTTTACTGATAAAATCTATACTTCTACAAGTTTTTATTTAGATTTAGGTCCAAAGCAAGAGAGGTTTGAAGGCTACTATGAACTGGCTTATCTTCATCCTGATTACTTTAAGCCGGATGTAAGTGTTCTTGAAAAATATGGACTTGAAGAATGTAATTATATTGTAGTAAGATTGTCTGCTCTGTCGTCTCATCATGATATTGGTGCTCATGGATTCAGCTTTGAATCAGAAAGTGAATTAGGTGCGTTCATTGCAAAGTTTGAGAAATATGCAAGGATTGTGATATTTTCTGAAACTGATCAATGGTCACTGATTGAAAAATATAGTTTGGATATGGATCCTGCGGATTTGCATCATATTTTGTACTTTGCTAAAATGTATATCGGTGAGGGAGCAACAATGGCTTCAGAATCAGCCGTTTTGGGTGTACCTTCGATATATGTTTCTAATACCAGACGTGGGTATTTAAATGAACTTGAAAGTAAGTACGATCTAGTTTATACTATTGAACACAAAGAAAAAGCGCTAATAAAAGCTGAGCTTCTTTTAGAAGACTCTGGTTTAAATAGAAAATGGAGAGAAAAGAGTTATTATTTATATAATAATTCTATAGATGTAGTTGCATTCATAATGGATGCAATTGAAAAAAAGTAATAAGTTTATTAATGATATATTATCCCGAGTTGACATTTTATGGATGATTACAATTATATCATTGTTACACCTTGCAAAAATGAAGAAGTTTCTTTACCAGGTCTTATTGATTCTATAATAAGTAATACAATAAAACCTAAACTATGGGTTATTGTGGATGATGGAAGCACAGATTCAACACCACTTATTTTAAACCAGCTAAAAGAGGAAAATGATTTTGTTCAGATTATAAAGAATCAACACTCTAAAAGAGATTTAAGTTTTCATTATGCAGAAATAGTTAATGATGCAATTAATTATTCCATAAAATATTGTGATGACAGCAGTATTCCATGCGACTTTATCGCATTAATTGATGCTGATATGGTGTTACATTCAGACTTCTTTGAGACTATCATTGGACGTTTACATTCTGATCCTGATTTAGGTGTATGTAGTGGATCAGCAGCATATTACGTAGGAGATAAACTGGTAAATGAAAGTGGGCGTTCTCAAAATCCCATTGGGGGCTTGCGTGTCTGGAGAAAAAAATGCTTTATCGAATCAGGTGGTTTCCCCCGTAGTTATTCTGCAGATTCAGTTTCAAACGTATTAGCTATTCTTGCTGGGTGGAAAATCAAAAAATATGATGACATTATTGGAATAACCGTGCGTCCTACTACAAGCACAGAAGGATTTTGGAAAGGCTATAAAATGAGAGGAGTCTCTGACTATTACAGAGACTATCATCCCATTTATGTGGTAATGAAGGCATTTAAATATTTCACTAAATCTCCCTTTTATATTGGGGTCGCTTATTTATACGGTTATGTATATGGAATTATAAAAGTAAAAGAAAAAATAGAAATTCCAGAAGTTCGTCATTATTACAGGCACAAATACAAGGAATTTTTCGATTAATATGAAGCAGAAAACAATATCTCAATTGCAAACATTCTTGTACGAAGGTCAAAGTTCGAAGTTAATTTTATTTTTACTTTTAATTCTTACTAATTTTATTGTTCGCATACCAAGTATTCCGCACGAAAAAGGATATGACTCCTTTTTTATTCATTCTGTTGCAAATTCAGTTACAAATTTTGGTATTGCTAAATGGTGGATCAATTGGATGTCCGTATTTGGATTATATCCGTATTCTTACGCAAGCGCTGTTCCATTTTCACTTTCTGGTTTATCTCAATTGACAGGAATTAGTATGGAATATACAATTTTAATCTTTTGTATCATGCTCGGTTTTTTTAGTATATTTTCAGCTTATATGTTGGCAACTATATTTTTTGATAAATTTATATATCGGTTTATATTTTCCGTTGTTTTCTCTTTATCTGCAAGTACAGTTGAACTAACAACATGGAACATCACCACAAGAGCACAATTTCTTGTATTTTTACCTTTATTTTTATATATGCTTTTTAAAGCCATCTATGGTTCAAAAAAGCATCTATTTTCTTATTTAGTAGTTGCATTATTTTTGCTGGCAACTCATCACTATGTATATCTTGCTTTATTTTATTCAGCAATTGTTATTTTTACATATGCTATTTTTTGGTTAATTAGTTTAAAGCCCATATTTACTGAAAAAGCAAGAAATATAAATTTCTATTATTTTATGGTATTTGTTAGTTGCATTATCATTATGTTTTTGTTTGGTAGTAAAATTGGTTTTATAACAGCAGGTTCTAGATATCAATGGATCATTGACATTGTTCTTATTAGTATTAGAAACGCGGGATTTATTTTCCCTATATTTATTGGGGCTTTTATATATTTAATTTTTAAGAAAAACAAAGATATTAATGAATGGTTCTTATTGATATCTTTCATTCCTACTTTTTTCTTATCTTTCAATCAAACATATGGGTACATAGTAACATATTTATTTATTACTATAATAGGAACATTTGGTTTCTCTAATATCATTAAAATATATCCTACGAATAAAAAGTATATTCGTCAATTCCTGATCTTAGTTTTGATTCTCAATGTTGCATTTTCATCCTTTTTTACCCATTACAAAACAGGAATCGTAGGGGGATATTATGATTGGTATATGGGAGAGGAAACGTATGTTACTGGTAATTGGATACAAGAATATATTAGTCCAGATGAGTATGCAATAGGAAATGGATTTGAAACAACTCGTTTATTTGCTTCTTATGGTGGTTTGCCTGCTATGTACTCAGATGATGTAAATAATTACATAAATGGATTTCTAGTTCCAAACGAAAGCAATTACCGAAAAAATTCAGTAACAAGCACCGATTTTTATTTTGACAATCCATATGTACTGAAGAGTGGAACGACTTCTTCCGGTCTTTTAAATTGGATGCTTCAATTTCCAATAACAAACAAAAACGCTATTACCTTTGTTGAAGGTCTAAACGTATCCTATTTTTTTGATGATAACTATAGATCTGAACCGTTGTTCCAGTCACTTCCAGCAAATAAACCATTGATATATGACAGTGGAAGGCTAAGCATCTTTGTTTATTAAGGTAGTTAAAATGAACTTATTATTTTATTATCCAATAGGTGGTGGTGCTCCATCAAAAGTATCAAGAGATATATTTAAGAAGCTGTTCATCAATCAAAAACAGGTAAACATAGATGAAATTAGTATATTCTCTAAAAGAAAATATGTAAGTTCTCTAAAAGAAGAATTTCCTGATATTAATATATTATGCTGGAGCAATTTAATATCTCTCTCTTCTAACTATATAGTGCACATACCAGTTTTACCGACAATTTTGCCTAACAGCAAATTCTTGCTCTATCTTTTTTGCAAAATTAGAGGTTCTAAATTAATATTGCAATATCATGGTGATGTAAGAAGTGAATTAAAAAGTAGTTATAAAGATATTGTTTCTCTGTTGCATATTCTTACTTATATTTTTCTTCCCTTTTTACTTAAAAGTGCTGATACTATCATTACTCATTCCTATTTCATGAATAACAAACTTATAAAATATGGTGTATCCAAAAGCATAGTTATACCAAATGCTATTGGTAATGAGTGGTTTCGGGATGCTAATTATTGTGAACCATCATATTCTATAATGGATAAAAGTATGACTAGTATATTCTATCATGGTAGATTATCATGGGAAAAAGGAATTGATTTGTTAATTGAAGCAATAGCATCTGAAAAATTAAATAGAAAATATACTTTATACATTGCTGGAGAAGGACCTCAAAAAAAAGAACTTGAAAAGATATGTATTGAAAAAAATATTAAGCAGTATGTGTTTTTTTTGGGTTCACTTAATGTTATGGAAATTAAGTCATACCTTAAGAGTGCAGACATTGCTATTTACCCATCTAGATTTGACAATTTTCCACTAGCTGTCCTAGAAGCTTTGTCCGTAGCTGATTGTCCTGTTCATTTCTCTAGAAACATAGGTATTTGTGATTTTATTCAGAAAGAATCTAATTCATTGAATACTTTTGATTTATCGATAGAATCTATTGTGGAATTATTAAACAATTTTAATTTGCTCAATGAGTATGATAAAAAAGAAATGATTGATAATCAAAAAGAATTTGCAAAACAATATACTTGGGATGAAGTCATCTTAAAATATATCCATGTATATAATATGTTGGTGCATGATACGACTGTTGAGTAACTATTTATATTCATGTAACTATGCTGTGATTGATATGAAGTTAACTCTGATACATCCTGCTCATATGGATTATAGGAAAGATTTGTTTGAAAAATTAAATCAAGAGTATGATGTAACTTTTGTTTTCACCAAACAAGGTAGAGGGCAAAAGAATGTGTTTGAAGAACAAGAAAGAATACCAGAGAATTGGAACTACAGTGTTATAAAAACAAATACAATCTTTTTAGGCAAAGATGTTGGAATGTATATTCAGCTAATTCAGGAATTATTTAATGATAAAAGTGATATTATCATCACTTCCACAAGTTGGCATTTGTGTTGGTTAATTAGTAAAATTAAAAATAAAAAATTTATATTGATGACTGAATTTTGGCACTGGAATAATTCATCATTTTACAGAAAAATTATAAATTTATCAATACGAATGATTGCAAAAAGATCCGATGCTATTTTTGCAATGGGGACTAAAAGCTACAGTGCCTATTCTTCAATGGATGTTTCTTCTGACAAATTATTTGTTCATCCTCAATGCGCAGTTGACTATAGTAATAATCCAGTAAAAAATCTAAAATTTGATATTGAATTAGATAATAAAATTATTTTTTTATTTATAGGACGCCTAGTGGAATCAAAAGGTGTAGATGTATTATTACGAGCATTTAGTAAATTGGAGCAGGAAGATTCTGATGTAGTTCTAATAGTTGGTGGTGATGGTCATAGTAAGACAAAGCTTGAAGTATTATCTAGGCAATTAGGAATAAAAAATATACAGTTCACAGGAAGGATTGAAAAAAAAGATATTTCTTCTTATTATTCAATGTGTGATGTTTTTGTTCTTCCTTCTATATTCATAAATGAATCTTATGAGCCTTGGGGCTTAGTTGTAAATGAAGCTATGGCTTTTGGCAAAGCTATAATTGCTAGTTCTGCAGTAGGTTCAGCATATGATCTAATATCACCAAATCAAAATGGGTATATTGTTAGAGAAAATTCGTCAAATGATCTCTACTCTGCAATGAAACAAATTTCTCATGATAAACAAAGGTTGCTTGAAATGGGAAATAAATCTCGTATAATTTTTGATAACAAAAATAATTTTGAATCATTTTTCTTAAAGTTAAATGAATGTATTGAGTTTGTAGCAAATTCGAGTGCTAAAAAAAGGAGTAATTAGTATGGAAGGCGAATACTCAACTAAAAAAAAATTAATTTCTATATGTGATATACATTCAAATAAAGAGGGTTCATTTGAAGAGTTTTTGATTGCTATCACAAAAAAGTTAACTGCAAATGGCTATGAACATTTAATAGTATTCCGTGACTATCCTATTAGGTCAGTAGAAGAGCCTTTAATTGAAGCAGGTGCAAAAATTGAAGTAATCAAACTTACTAGGTTTGGTTTCTACAATTTCTTATTGCTTTTTACAAATATTAGAAAGCATAAGCCATTTTTAATTCATCTTCATTTCTTTCCCACATACTCAGCAATTAATTTACTTAAGTATGTGTTGAATACAAAAGTTGTTTGTACTGATCACATGGGTGGACGAAAGCCTCATAGTAACATAAAGAAATTATTCAGGAAATATTATTATTATTTTTCTTTCATTCTATTTGGTAGTGGAATTTCTAAAATCATCTGTGTTTCCAATTTTGTAAAACAAAAATATTCAAAAGATTATGGAATTCAGTCTGATAAATTACAGGTCATATACAATGGTATCAATATGGCTAAATTCCAAAGAAAAGAAAATATTATAGAGCTAAAAGAAAAGTTCGGTCTTGGCGATGAGTATATTGTTAGCTGCATAGGATTGCGTAAAGACAAGGGTCCTCATTGTCTACTGAAGGCAGCACCGCTAATAGTTGATAATATAGAAAATGTTAAGTTTCTTTTTGTGGGTAGTGGTGACTGCAAAGATTATCTCTATAGTGAAGCGAAAAAAAATAATTTGTTAAATCATTGTGATTTTACAGGAAAGGTATCGGATCTTTCTGATATATATAGCATTTCGGATTGCGTGGTTATTCCTTCTTTATTTGAGGAAGCATTTTGTTTTGTGGCTGCAGAGGCAATAGCATGTGGGAGTGAAGTAATTGCATTTGATTCTGGTGCTATCAAGGAAGTTTTGAATAACTCTCAGCGTGTGATTTCGCGCGATTATAATGAATTATACAAGAATATAATAAGTTTATACCACTCTGAATCCTCGCCCTATGAGTTAAGAGAATATATCATGAAAAATTTCTCATTAGAGACAAATGTTGATACGCATTTGAACTTATATAATTCCTTATAACTTATTTCTTGAAAATCCTATAATATACTTCTGTGATAAAATGAGTCTTGCCAAAAAGATTGCGTATAATTCTGGCTTTTTATTAGTTGGTCGAGTAGTAACCAAAGTAATAAGCCTTTTAATTGTTGTATACATGGCACGTTATTTAGGCAGTGAGGACTTTGGAACATATAATTTTGCACTTTCATTTGTGTCTTTGTTTACAATAATATCTGAATTGGGTCTACACGGCATAGTGATTAGAGAATCATCAAGGAATGAGGATAAATCAGGAAGCATATTAGGTAATTCATTCATATTGTCATCATTTTTATCAATAATTGCTTTTTTTTGTTCTGTTTTAGCTATTGGATTATTGGATTATTCATACGATACTCAGATTATTGTTATTGTTATATCCTTTGGTTTGTTGCTTGGTGCATCCTTACCATATGGAATAATTTATGAAATTAGTTTTAAGATGAAATATTCTGTCTTTTTTAGTATTGCTAGTAGAGTGGTTTTTTTGCTAGCTATCTTTTTCGTAATGTTTAAAGATTATGGGTTAATGGGGGTTGCTATTGCCTCTGTTCTTGCTGACACTGTCCATAAGTTATTGATGTATTTATTTTCTTTTAGGATACTACGGTTGAATATAAAATTTGATTATGATATTTGTAAGAGGTTGCTTCGAGAGTCATTACCATTGGCATTTGCATCGCTATTTGGTGCTATTTATTTTAGAATTGATATAGTAATGTTATCTCTTATTTCAGGAAATAGTGATGTGGGTATTTATAGTGGTGCATACAGACTTACAGAAGCTTTTCTATTTATTCCTAGTTCTTTGATGGTTTCTTTATTCCCTTTAATGTCTAAATACTACAAAGTATCAAGTGAATCTCTGATATTCACTTATCTACGATCAACAAAGTATATTCTAATAATTGCACTTTTAATAGCTATTTTATCATCATTTTATGCAGATTTTGTTATATTGACTATTTATGGGGTTCAATATTTAGAATCAATCCGAGTTTTGCAGATATTAATATTTGCAAGTCTCATAATTGCACTAAATTTTCCTTCAAGAGAATTGCTTGTTTCTATAGACAAGCAGAAATATGTAACTTTAATTACTATTATATGTGCAATTATAAATATTTGCTTAAACTACATGTGGATTATAAAATACAGCTATATAGGGGCTGCTGTTGCTACACTGGTTACTGAAATAGTATATTGGGTTTTTGCATTTTACTATATAGATTTTGTCCCCTTGAAATCAATCTTCAAGATATTCTATGGTACTGTTATTCCTGGGGTAATAGTATCTGCATTTTTATATGTATTACTTCAAATCTTTAATTCTATATTGTGGGTTCCTATTGTTTTAATTTGTTATTTACTATTGATTTATTTATTTGGTGGAATTGATAATGACGATGTTAATATTTTCAAAAAAGTATTAGGTCGGTAGTTTCTATTTAGTAAACTAGTTAAAACATTATTTTTTTTTATTAAGAAAAGAAAATGATTGGCGTTATTAATGCTATTAGCTTATTACTAAGGCTATCGTCATTCTTGTACATATTAAATATAAGAGAATATTTATTAAGTCACAATTGATTAGTTGACAAGGGTAATTATAGTATATCATTCAATATTTGATGTAATTTGTATGAATTAAATATGTATGTTATTGTTGAAATCGCGTTCTTATAATAGGATATGTAGAAATATTTTAAACACACAGACGGGTTTTAGAGCATATCTTTTTGGATCTCCTCAATATTGAGTGGGTAATTTAATATTCTGTTCAATGCAATCCATATTTGATGGATGATAAACTCTTGATTCAAATGGCTCTGGGAATAAACCCTCCTTGGTATGTTAAAGACATTAATCTTGATATTTCTAAGAAGAGAATGGATATCTATCTTGATTTTACAAGGGGAACGAAGTTCCCTTGTCCTGTTTGCAGCAAACTGTGTGATCTCCATGATACTAAAGAAAAAGTATGGAGACACCTTGATTTCTTCCATCATGAAACATACATTCATGCACGAGTTCCCCGAACAAAGTGTGATGGAGATGATGTAAAACTTGTTGAAGTTCCATGGACAAGGCAAAACACTGGATTCACATTATTTTTTGAAGCATTGATCGTTGCTATGTCTAAAGAAATGAGTGTTTCTTCAATTGCTGAATTTGTCAATATTCATGAAAATTCAGTCTGGATTATTCTAGCTCATTATGTTGAAGAAGCAAGAGCAAAGATGGATCTCTCTGAACTAGATACTATCGGGGTAGATGAAATCTCTATCAAAAAAGGTCACAGCTATGTGACCTTGTTCTATGACCTGAAAGGATCAAGAGTAATTCATATTGAAAATGGGAAGAAAAAAAGTGTTTTCAAGAACTTCAGGGAAATTCTTTCCAGGAAGATAGATCATGATAATATCAAGTATATTTCAATGGATATGTATCCTGCTTTTAAAGGTGGAGCAAGAGACTATTTCCCGAATGCTAAGATTGTTTACGATAAGTTCCATATTGTCAAAATGATGAACGATGCAATCGATAAGGTTCGAAGAAAGGAGTATCAAACAAATAAGGAACTGGGTAAAACCAGATTCATGTGGTTGAAAAATCCTGAAAATCTATCAGATAGGGAAATAGCTAAGATTCGATCAATCAAAGACCTGGATACTGAAACGGCGAAAGCTTACAGATTTAAGCTTGGACTTCAACGTTTGTGGGATATAAAAAATGTAGAAGTAGCAAGAGAATATCTCGACAAATGGCATTATTGGGGAACACATAGCAATATCAAGGAAATTATCACATTGGCTAAGATGATTAAAAGAAATTCTCATGGGATATTGGAATCAATTAAACAAGGTATCAGTAATGGTGTTGTTGAAGGATTGAATAATAAGATAAAGACTGCTTTTAAGAGATCATATGGATTAAAGACGGAGAAGTGTAGGAATACTATGATATTCTTGATGGCGGGTAAACTCCGTTTACCCACACGATGTTAAAGAGATCCATCTTTTTTAAATACGATTAATCGGCAAGATATATTTTACATATTTTAAAAACGTATATTCTCTTGTTAAAAAGAAGAATCAAAGCAGTTTGCAATATTTCTCTGTTGATTGATCAGTTTATGTACATATTTTAATAAAATAGAAACACATTATGAAAATGATGTACATTAATATTTTGATTTGAATGTTTTCTCTATTTTTACTTTAAGATGAACTGTATTCCTCAATCTGATTATGAAATTAGTAATGATTTTTTTATTAGGTTTAACATTAGAAGATTACTTTTATTCATTTCCTTTTATGTACATATATTGTATAATTTATGTTCGTAATAATGTATTATTTCTCATTTTGTGAACATGGTCTTTATATATATCAATGAATAATTTGACACATATGGCATCCAAAACTACCATAATAAAAAACTTGTTTATAATTTTTTTAACTTTATCAGTTTTAACTGAAGTAACAGCAGCAGCAACTATAGGTGGATATTATTATCCAGATGCATATTCAGGTTCAGGTCAATTAAGAATTCTTTACGGGCCTATTACTCCATCTCAATTACATGATAGTATTTTTGTAGATGGAATAATGGATACAGATCAAACATTAATTACCAAAAATTCAAATAATAATTTTACTGTCCACGATGTAGGATATATTTCTACAGGTAGCAGTGGAAAAATCTTATTTGAGAATAACACAGTTATTTTTGATAGAATTGGGGACACTCGTTTCTACGGTGGTACTTGGGATTTGTCCAATTCAGTCATCGTTGGAACAAATGGAGACATAATATGTCAGATAGATGAGGTCACAGAAGATCTTTCTAATTTAACATTTTATAATTTGGGTAGATATCAATTGCAAAGATATCCTAGTATGGGATCATTCAATATATCTGACGTTTCTGTGTACAATGGAGATATTGGTATCAAAATAGATGCTGGAATTACCGACAGTACTATTGAAAATATCTATATGGAAAACATGACTGATGCCCATTTCTCTATGCTCAATGGAACTAATGTGACGGTAAGAAATTTCACTGTAAAGAATGGTGGAATGAGATGGGGAACAGGTGTAAGTTTCCTTTTTGGTGGTGTAAATGAACCTTATTGGGATTCATGGGACGGAGGTCATGATAACCATGCTGAAAATATTTATATAGAAGGTTCTGGATGGTCTGGATTAGATATGACTATGTACGAACATGACAGTTCATTTACCAACGTTACTGTTCTTAATGCAGGGCATAATGGAATTGATTTGCATGGTCAATGGAATGTAACTGTAAAAGATGCAAAAGTGTATAATTCACATGATGAAAACTTTTTGATAACCTCACCATTTGCAACATCAGGTGATTCGCATATTCATGATGAATCAGGTGCTGTTCCAGTAAGGGCAAAAACCACAGTATCTCATAATATTAATGTAATCAACTATGAATCATTCAACGCATCTGGAGCAGGAATGTCTCCTAATCGTGTTGTAAATTTGTTCGTAGCAAATATGACATCTTATAATGACTCCATGGCTATTAATGCAAATTATGCTAAGAACGTGACTTTCTTAAATGTTACAGCATCTAATGTGAGAAGCAATTCTGCAGCTAACTTTGGAACGGGATTGGAATATGGTTATGTAGAGGATTTATATGTAATTGATTCCAAATTTTTAACTGTAGGTTCTCCTGTTTATTTCTATGATACGGAAAATGCACGCCTTTTAAATGTCAAATCAGTTTCAGGCTATGCATTCGCTGGAGGGCATAATGCAGAATATATGGATTGTAATTATATTGATATTAATGTAATTACAGATTCTGGAGAGCCAGTATCAAATGCAAAGGTACAATTTGCATCAAAGGATGCTTCCATCTCAAGTGTAAACTCATGGGCCAAGGATCAGAGTGAATTTATAACCGGTTACAATGGCCATACCGCACTTCCAAGTGAAAGTAGAGAGAATTCTCCTGCATTGGCCAGCTATTATAAAAATTATCCTGAACGTAATGATTTAGAATTTACTTATGTATCATCAATCACATCCCCATCAGGTGACGTAGTAACTCTCACAGACATCACACCAGACTCAACCTGGTATCGTGAGAATCCAAACATTCCAACATATACAATCACTGCAATCATCCCTGATGAGAGTAGCACAGAACCACAGATTACTGGATTTGCACCAAGCTCTGACAATCCATTTACAGCAGGTGAATCCAAGAAGTTCCAGGTATGGGCTGATGAGGAATTGACAACCATGAAATGGTATGTAAACGGAAACCTCGTTTCATCAGGTTCAATGGACTATACATGGAAAGTAGAATCTGGTTCAACTACAATTATGTTCTCCGGATTTAATTCAAACGGAGCTGTAGTGCAGACATGGGAAATAACTGAAGGCGAGATTGTTGAAGAAGCACCAGTTTCCTCTGGAACAGGTCTTTCATTCACACCATCAGCAAGCTCACTGACAGCAACAACAGGTGAATCCACAACATTCTCTGTAGAAACAACTCAGGAATTCACAAGTGCAGTCTGGTCTGTTGACGGTACAGAGGTCGAGACCGGTACAACAGGACATGTAGAAGCATGGACAACAGCAGGCACACATACAGTAACCTTTGACGGAACTGCAGCAGCAGGAACTATCTCAAGGTCATGGACAGTAGTCGTGTCTGCAGCAGCAGAATCTGAATACTCATCCATCTCAATATCCCCATCAACTACAACAGTAGCTCCGGGAGAATCATTCAGTCTGGATGTGTATATTGATCCAACCCAGGCTCTCACAGGCTCACAATTTGACCTGCAGTACAGCCAGCTTGCAAGTATCTCTACAGTAGATGAAGGTGACCTGTTCACAACAGGTGATCTTGCAACAACGTTCCAGTATGACAGTATTGACAATGCAGCAGGACTTCTGGACAATGTCTATACAGCCATAGTTGGCAGCGGAACTATTAGTTCCCCTGGTGTTATGGCTACAATTGAGATGGTAGCAGGCAGCAGCTCCGGTATACTTGACCTTGGACTTTCCGATGTGATACTTAGTGATGCAAACTCCAATCCTGCAGGATACACAGTATCTAATGCAACAGTTCTGATTGACACAGCTCCACAGTTCACATCTGTCTCTGCACAGACAGTAGAAGAAAAGCAGAGCCTGAGTTTCACAGTAACTGCAAACGATGCAGATGGTGATGACCTTAGCTACTCGTCCACATCACTCCCATCCGGTGCAACATTCAACGACGGAAGTTTCAGCTGGACACCATCACAGGGAGATGCAGGTTCATATGTAGCAACATTTGAGGTTACAGACGGATATCTTACAGATACAGTAAGCGTGAGCATAACTGTGACACCACTGAACAACTTACCTGAGATAACTCTCTTTGAACCAGCAGATGGTTCTACATTTGAAGAAGGTTCAATCATTGGTGTGAATGTAGCTGCAACCGATGCAGATGGAGATTCATTGAGTTACATCATTGAAATAGACAGTGTGAAGGTCAGTACAGCTACCAGTTACACATGGACAACAGACTACGAATCCGCAGGAACACATACCATTAAGGTAACAGTAAGCGACGGTACTGATGAAGTCAGTTCATCAGGTACAATAACCATAACAGACGTTCAGCCAAGATGGGATGTAAATGAGGATGGAACTGTCAATGTACTTGACATTACTCTTGTTGGTCAGAACTACGGTCAGACCTACACAGAAAACCTGCCTCGCTGGGATGTAAACCAGGATGGTACTGTAAACATTCAGGACCTTTCAATAGTCTCCGGTCACTTCGGTGAAACAATTTAAGCAAAATTAATTAACTGCCCCTTTCGGGGCACACTTCTTTTTTATTAGTCTTATTCTCTTTTCAGATTACTGCTTGCCAATTTTCTTTTGTTCAATTGCTGTTGTGCAGAATACAAAAATTTGCTCTGTAAAATTCCTATTGATATAAGTAACATAACTTTGCTGTTTTCTATTTTCACAAAAACAATCTCAAATATAATAACAAAGTAGCCATCCGCCGAAGGCGGCACATTGCGATGTCTATGCACAGAAGATTGTCCTAAAAATTATGCCGTTTATGCTGATAATTCCATAGAGGTCTTGCGAAGAAAACATTCTGTGATATTCTGCAGGATATTTGTTTTGCTGGATCTCCTCAAGATTGAGTGGGTAATTTAATATTCTGTTCATCCAATCCATATTGGATGGACGATAAACTCTTGATTCAAATGGCTCTGGGAATAACCCCTCCATGGTATGTGAAAGACATTGATCTTAATGTTTCTAAGAAAAGAATGGATATTTATCTAGATTTTACCAAGGGAACGAAGTTCCCTTGCCCAGTTTGCAACAAACTGTGTGATCTCCATGATACCAAAGAAAAAGTATGGAGACACCTTGATTTCTTCCATCATGAAACATACATTCATGCACGAGTTCCCCGAACAAAGTGTGATGGAGATGATGTAAAACTTGTTGAAGTTCCATGGACAAGACAAAATACTGGATTTACATTATTTTTCGAAGCACTAATCGTTGCAATGTCCAAAGAAATGAGTGTTTCTTCAATTGCTGAATTGATCAATATTCATGAAAATTCTGTATGGATAATTCTAGCTCATTATGTTGAAGAAGCCAGAGCAAAGATGGATCTCTCTGAGTTAGATACTATTGGAGTAGATGAAATATCTGTCAAAAAAGGTCACAGCTATGTGACCTTGTTCTATGATCTACATCAATCAAGAGTAATTCATATTGAAAATGGAAAGAAAAGAAGTGTTTTCAAGAACTTCAGGGAAGTTCTTTCCAGAAAAATAGACCCTGATAATATCAAGTATATTTCAATGGACATGTATCCTGCTTTTAGGGGTGGAGCAAGGGAATATTTCCCAAATGCTAAGATCGTTTACGATAAGTTCCATATTGTCAAAATGATGAATGATGCAATTGATAAGGTTCGAAGAAAGGAGTATCAAACAAATAAAGATCTGGGTAAAACGAGATTCATGTGGTTGAAAAATCCTGAAAATCTATCGGATAGGGAAATAGCTAAGATTCGATCAATCAAAGATTTGGATACTAAAACAGCAAAAGCTTACAGATTTAAGCTTGGACTTCAACGTCTGTGGGATATAAAAAATATAGAGGTAGCGAGGGAATATCTTGACAAATGGCATTATTGGGGAACACATAGCAACATCAAGGAAATTATCACATTGGCCAAGATGATTAAAAGAAATTCTCATGGGATATTGGAATCAATCAAACAAGGTATCAGCAACGGTGTTGTTGAAGGATTGAACAACAAAATTAAAACTGCTTTTAAGAGATCATATGGATTGAAGACTGAGAAGTGTAGGAATACAATGATATTCTTGATGGCGGGTAAACTTCGTTTACCCACACGATGTTAAAGAGAACCAAAAAGAGATAATTTTGAAATATTTAGGATTTATTTTTTTAGAGTTTTCATTTGAGAAAATCAAAACTGCTACAAATATTGCATAGATTGCACCAATTGATTGTATAATTGATGAAGGAAAAACACTTGGATCGGTCATATTCACTTTTAAAAAAAGATATATATCTATATATACTTAATGAAACTCTACGCTTTAAATCGGGAAATAGATTCCCTCTAATGCACCCATTTGCCCACCTACCTTCCTCATCTTAGAGAACAAAATATTCTCCCTCATATATCAATATCCGGCAACGACTTTTAATCCTACCCCGGAAGTCACCCCGGAAGTTATTCTGGTTAATACTATTGTTGGTGAAATGACTAGAAAAGAACTTCAGGATGCTCTGAGCTTAAAAGACGACGAACACTTTAGAAAGCACTACCTTTTACCTTCACTGGAAACTAAAATTATTGAAATGACGATTCCGGATAAGCCAAGAAGTAGCAAGCAAAAATACAGACTCACCAAAAAAGGTCAGCTATTAAAAACAAAAAGCAAAAAACAATAGAGGAGAATCTTCCCCTCTATCCCTAAAAAACTTACTCGAAAGCAACGCCATCTACATACAGTGTGTAACCGTTCAGATCTATGTTATCTGTGGTTCCACTGAGTTCTGTAACGTAGCTGTCACCGGTAAGTGTCCATGTGCTTGTATCATCGAGTGTAACTGAAAGCACTGAAGCTGTTGTTCCATCTGAGTTTATTGCACCGGTATATGTTGAACCGTCTGATATTGACAGGGTCATTTCAGATATTGAATCAACCATTATGTCACCTGTTGCAGTTTGCTCATTGAAGTTGACTTCGCATATACCGCCATTGGAACCTTCAGATCCCCAGCCATTTGAACCATCGTTACCGGCTATGACCATAAGGTAGGTGTCATCAGCAAGTGTCAGGTCAACATTTGTCAGAGTGATGACACTTTCAGTATTGGTGACGTAGAACATATCTCCATTGT